>WLIH01000069.1 GCA_009702305.1 Actinomycetota bacterium
CTCGCTCGACGACATCCGGACCTTCTCCGGGTGGGCAGCCGTCATCGGTGTGCTGGGCGTGCTGTACTCCGGTCTCGGCTGGCTCTCTGCGCTGCGCGACGCGCTGATCGTGGTCTTCCAGATGCCCGAGCGCGAGCAGCCCGGCTTCGTCAGCGGCAAGCTCCGCGACCTGACGACCCTCACGGTCGTCGGCCTGGTGCTGCTCGTCGCCGTGGCGGTCACCGGCTTCGTGAGCGGCTTCTCCGGCGACCTGCTCGACTGGCTCGGCCTCGGTCGCGAGCTGGCCGCCGTGGTCACCCTGCTGACCATCGTGGTGGGTCTGGGCGCCAACGCCGTGCTGTTCTTCGCGTTGTACCGCCTGCTCGCCGAGCCGCACCTGCCGCGATCGTCGCTGTGGCGCGGGGCGATCTTCGGTGCGGTCGGCTTCGAGGTGCTCAAGCAGGCCTCGGCGTACCTCCTGGCCGCGACCAAGGACCAGCCGGCCTTCCAGGCCTTCGGGATCGCGCTGATCCTGCTCGTCTGGATCAACTACTTCTCCCGCGTCGTGCTCTACTCGGCGGCGTTCGCGTGCACCACGCCGGAGGCCCGTGCCGCGGCGTACGCCGACGTGGTGCCGCCGGTGCAGGGCCCGCCCCTGCCGAGCGGCGAGGACGGGCCATTCGTCCCCGATCCCGCCGCCCGGCCGGCCCCGTCGGCCCGCTCGTCGTGGTGGGCGCCGTTCGCCGCTGGGGGAGCAGCGATGCTGGTCCTCGTCCGAGTCCTGAGAGGCAAGTCCTGATGAAGTTCGAGCGCAAGCACGCGATCCTGCTGCTGGCCGTCGCCGTCTGGAACGTCGTCACGTTCGCGACGTTCGCCAAGAACCTCTACGCGGCCCATGACGCCGGCGAGGACCGTCCGACGGGCTACTGGGTCGCCCACACGGTGCTGATCGTCGTGAACTTCGCCATCGCCGCCGTGCTGGCCCGGGTGGGCGTCCAGGCTCTCCGCGCGCAGCGCACCCCCCGCTGACCCGTCGCTAGTTTGCGCCGAAATGCCGGTGAGCCGGCGCTAGTTTCCCGCTCTCGCGGAAACTAGCGCCGACTCACGGCGTGATGCGGGGAAACTGGCGCCGACTCACTTGCCTTGCTTGAGGGCGGTGCGCAGGTCCTTGTTGAGCTGGGAGATCACGTCGAGCGGGATCTCCTTGGGGCACGCCGAGGCGCACTCGCCGATGTTGGTGCAGCCGCCGAAGCCCTCGTGGTCGTGCTGGGCGACCATGTCGACGACCCGGGTGTAGCGCTCGGGCTGGCCCTGGGGCAGCTCGCCGAGGTGGGTGATCTTGGCGCCCATGAAGAGCGAGGCCGAGCCGTTGGGGCAGGCCGCGACGCACGCGCCGCAGCCGATGCAGGTGGCGACGTTGAAGGCGCGCATCGCCTTGTCACGCGGCGCCGGTACGGAGTTGGCCTCGGGCGCCGAGCCGGTGTTGGCCGAGATGTAGCCGCCTGACTGGATGATGCGGTCGAAGGCGCCGCGGTCGACGACGAGGTCCTTGACGACCGGGAACGCACCGGCGCGCCACGGCTCGATGGTGATCGAGTCGCCGTCGGTGAAGGAGCGCATGTGCAGCTGGCAGGTCGTGGTGACCTCGGGGCCGTGGGCCTGGCCGTTGATCATCAGGCTGCAGGTGCCGCAGATGCCCTCGCGACAGTCGTGGTCGAAGGCGATCGGCTCCTCGCCCTGCGCGTTGAGCTGCTCGTTGAGCACGTCGAGCATCTCGAGGAACGACATGTCCTCGGAGATCCCCTCCACGGCGTACGCGTGCATCGCGCCCGGGGCGTCGGCGTTGGGCTGACGCCAGATGTTGAGAGTGAGGTTCACTTGTAGCTCCGCTGCTTCATCTCGATGGCCGTGTAGATCAGGTCTTCCTTGTGCAGCACGGGCTGGCCGCCCTCGCCGCCGAACTCCCACGCGGCGACGTAGGCGAACTCGTCGTCGTGACGCAGCGCCTCGCCATCCTCGGTCTGCGACTCGGCCCGGAAGTGGCCGCCGCAGGACTCGCGTCGGTTGAGCGCGTCGATGCACATCAGCTCGCCGAGCTCGATGAAGTCGATGACGCGTCCGGCCTTCTCCAGGCTCTGGTTGAGGCTGTCGGCGGTGCCGAGGACCTTGAGGTTGGTCCAGAAGTCCGCCTTGAGCTCGCGGATCATGTCGATCGCCTTGCGCAGGCCGTCCTCGGAGCGCTCCATCCCGCAGTACTCCCACATGATGTGGCCCAGCTCCTTGTGGTAGCTGTCGGCCGAGCGGGTGCCGTTGATGGAGAGGAACCGGTCGATGCGCTGCTGGACGTCCTGCTGCGCCTCGACGACGGCCGGGTGCGACTCGTCGATCTTGCTGAACGGCGCGTCGGCGAGGTACTCGCGGATCGTGTTCGGCAGCACGAAGTAGCCGTCGGCCAGACCCTGCATCAGCGCCGAGGCGCCGAGACGGTTGGCGCCGTGGTCGGAGAAGTTGGCCTCGCCGGTCACGAACAGGCCCGGGATCGAGGACTGCAGGTGGTAGTCGACCCACAGGCCGCCCATGACGTAGTGCACCGCGGGGTAGATCCGCATCGGCGTCTCGTAGGGGTTCTCGCCGGTGATGCGGGCGTACATGTCGAAGAGGTTGTCGTACTTCTCCTCGATGCCGTCCTTGCCCAGCCGGGCGATGGCGTCGGAGAAGTCGAGGTAGACGCCACGTCGGAAGTCGCCCACCATCGGGCCGACCCCGCGGCCCTCGTCGCACATGTTCTTGGCCTGACGCGACGCGATGTCGCGGGGCACCAGGTTGCCGAACGACGGGTAGATCCGCTCCAGGTAGTAGTCGCGGTCCTCCTCGGGGATGTCGCGCGGGTCCTTCTGGCAGTCTTCCTTCTTCTTCGGCACCCAGATCCGGCCGTCGTTGCGCAGCGACTCCGACATCAGCGTCAGCTTCGACTGGTGCTCGCCCGAGACGGGGATGCAGGTCGGGTGGATCTGCGTGTAGCAGGGGTTGGCCATGTAGGCGCCCTTGCGGTGTGCGCGCCAGGCGGCGGTGACGTTGGAGCCCATGGCGTTGGTCGAGAGGTAGAAGACGTTGCCGTAGCCGCCGGTGGCGAGCACCACGACGTCGGCCAGGTGCGTCTCGATCTCACCGGTCACCAGGTCGCGCGCGATGATGCCGCGGGCGGTGCCGTCGACGACGATCACCTCGAGCATCTCGTGGCGGGTGAACATCTCGACGGTGCCGGCGGCCACCTGGCGCTCGAGGGCCTGGTAGGCGCCGATCAGCAGCTGCTGGCCGGTCTGGCCGCGCGCGTAGAAGGTGCGCGACACCTGGACGCCGCCGAAGGAGCGGTTGTCGAGCAGGCCGCCGTACTCACGCGCGAAGGGGACACCCTGCGCGACGCACTGGTCGATGATGTTGGCGCTGACCTCGGCCAGCCGGTAGACGTTCGACTCGCGCGAGCGGTAGTCGCCGCCCTTGACCGTGTCGTAGAAGAGACGGTGGACGGAGTCGCCGTCCTCCTTGTAGTTCTTGGCGGCGTTGATGCCGCCCTGCGCGGCGATCGAGTGCGCGCGGCGCGGGGAGTCCTGGTAGCAGAACGACTTGACCTGGTAGCCGGCCTCGCCCATGGTCGCGGCGGCGGCGCCACCGGCCAGGCCGGTGCCGACGATGATGACGCTCATCTTGCGACGGTTGGCCGGGTTGACCAGGCGGTTGTCGAACTTGCGCGTGGTCCAGCGCTGCGAGATCGGGCCGGTCGGCGCGACCGGGTCGACGAGCGGCTCACCGGGGGTGTAGTAGCCGTGCGCGTCGTCGGACTGCTGGACGGAGGGCCCGTTGGTCGCGGTCATGCCGGACGGGTCGATGGTTCCCATGACTCTGACTCCCTTAGTCGATCACGCCGAAGACGGTGAAGAGCGGCACCAGCGAGAAGCCGCCGGCCACGACGACCGCGATCACCCAGCCGGCCAGCTTCGCGCGCTGGCGCGAGACGGCGGTGTTGGTGAGACCGAGGGTCTGGCAGGCGCTCCACACGCCGTGGTGCAGGTGCATGGCCAGGGCGGCCATCGCGACCAGGTAGATGATCGTCATCCACCACAGGTCGAAGGTGTCGACGAGCAGGTTGTACGGGTCGTCGGTGGCGCCGCCCGACGGGTTGACCTTGACGATCGTGAAGTTGAGCAGGTGCCAGACCAGGAAGGCCAGGATCGTCAGCCCGCCCCAGCGCATCGTGCGCGAGGAGAGCGAGGAGGCGACGTTCTTCTTCACCTGGTAGGCCACCGGACGGGCACGGTTGGCCCGCCGCCACAGAGCCGCCGCGCTGGCGACGTGGACCACGAGGGCCACGATCAGGCCGGTGCGCAGGATCCAGAGCAGGCCGCTCTCCGGCAGCATCGGCTCACCGATGGTGCGCAGGTGATGGGCGTACTCGTTGAAGGCGTCATGGCCGGCGAACGCTTTGAGGTTGCCGTACATGTGGGCGAGGACGAAGCCGATGAAGGCCAGGCCGCTCGCTGCCATCAGGAGCTTGAGCGTGATCGTCGAGCGCGTCGCGCGCGCCCCTTTGACGAGAGTCGGGGTTGCCACGGCAGCACGCTACAAGGCGAGGGCGCTCCACGAGGAGTTCGGGTCGACTTCCGCGGGTGTGACAAATCCCCGGTCGGTTGACCTCGACACCGGTCCGAGCTCGCTGGGTGAGGGTACCCTAACCCGTTCGTACGCCGTCGGCCACCATCGTCATCAGCTCGTCGACGGCCTGCGGCCAGGTGCGCAGCAGCGCCTCGTCGCGGCCCCGCGACCCCATCAGCGCGCGCCGGCTGTCGGCGGCGACGGCGCCCACGGCTCGGCGCAGCCCGAGCGGGTCGGTCGCGTCGTAGAGGACGCCGGTCTCCAGGCCGCGGACCACGTCTCGGGCGCCGCCGGCGCGCGGGGCCACGACCGGCACCCCGCTGGCCGCGGCCTCCCGGAGCGCGTGGCAGCAGGTCTCCTGCTCGCCCGGGTGCACCAGCACGTCCAGGGTCGCCATCGCCACGGTGAGGTCCCCGGTGCCCAGCGTGCCGGTGAACTTCGCCCCCGGCATCCGCGACTCGAGCCACGCCCGCTGCGGTCCGTCGCCGATCACGACCGGCCGGATGCCCGCGACGTCGCCCAGGTCCGGCAGGCGTCGTACGCCGTGGCGGCGGTGGAGGCTGCCGACGTAGCCGACCACGACCTGGGCCCCGGCGACCGAGCGTGCCCGCGACCAGTGCTCGTGCAGCCAGGCGTCGCGCAGGGCGGGGCTGAACGCCAGGGGGTCGACCCCGGGCAGCCACAGGTCGGCCTCGACCCCGAGCGAGGTGAGGCGGTCACGCAGCCACGGCGCCGTGACGACGATCCGGTCGGTGCGGTCGGCGACCTGGGCACGCCACAGGTCCCAGGCGAGCTCCGAGACAGCCGACTGCTGCACGACCACGCTCGGCACGCCGGTGCGGGAGCAGTGCTTGAGCGCCTTGCGACCCAGCCCCCGCGGCGTCAGCGCGGGGCTGGTCACGTGGACGAGATCGGGGCGGAAGGCGTCGATCGCGGCACGGACCTGGGCGCCCGGCTTGGCGAGCGGACTGATCCGCACGACCGTGCTGCGACGGTAGGTGGCCAGACCGGGCGCCGGCGCGACGATCCGGACCTCGTGGCCCTGGTCGATCAACCGGTCGGCGGTCGCCTTGAGCGTCGTGGTCGTGCCGTCGACCGCAGGGTAGAAGGTCTCGGTCACCAGCAGGATCCGCATGGACCCATCCTGGGTCGGCCCGATGACGACCTGGCGGCGTCAGCGTGACCGTCGGATGACCATCAGCCCGACGTCACGGCAGGCGGCGGCCCGCCATCGTCTCGAGCCGCGAGATCCGCTCGCCCATCGGCGGGTGGGTGGCGAAGAGCTGGCGTACGGCGCCGGTGCGGAACGGGTTGGCGATCATCATGTGGCTCGCGTTGACCAGGTCGCGCTGCGGCGGCAGCGGGCGCTGGGCGACGCCGCGGTCGAGCTTGCGCAGTGCCGATGCCAGGGCGAGCGGGTCGCCGCACAGCTGGGCGCCGTCCTCGTCGGCGTCGTACTCGCGGGTCCGGCTGATCGCCATCTGCACGACCCCGGCGGCGAGCGGGCCGAGGATCATCAGGCCGATGGCCGCGATCGGATTCGGCCGGCGCTCGTCGCCGCCGCCGAAGAACAGCCCGAACTGCGCGATGAAGGTGATCGCGCTGGCGAGGGCGCCGGCGATCGAGGCGGTGAGGATGTCGCGGTTGTAGACGTGCATCAGCTCGTGGCCCAGCACGCCGCGCAGCTCGCGCTCGTCGAGCAGCCCCAAGATGCCCTCGGTGCAGCACACCGCCGCGTGCTGGGGGTTGCGTCCGGTCGCGAAGGCGTTGGGCGCGTCGGTGGGGGAGACGTAGAGGCGCGGCATCGGCTGCTGCGCGCGCTCGGAGAGCTCGCGCACGATGCGGTACATGGCGGGCTGCTCGGCCTCGGTCACCGGCCGGGCGTGCATCGCCTTGAGGGCGAGCTTGTCGGAGTTCCAGTACCCGTACGCGTTCATGCCCAGAGCGACGACCAGCGCGATGATCAGCCCGCCGCGGCCGAAGAGGCTGCCGACCAGGATCACGGCGGCCGAGAGCCCGCCGAGCAGGAGCGCGGTCTTGAGTCCGTTGAAGTGTCGATGTCCCACGTCTGGAGCAACGGCGCAGCGCCCGCCCGCGTTCCCGGGCGTCATGTGTCGCATCTCAAATGTCACATCGAGTTACCACCGGTGCCTCCTGATCCTTATGGTTCGCACCATGACCGAGATCGAAGGCGGCCTCGACGAGCCGTCGGAGCTCGAGCCGGCCCAGGGCAGCCTGGACCTCGCCGCGCCCGAGGACGTGTGGAGCACGGCGGACTGGGAGAAGGCGACCGCAGCGGTGCTGCGCAAGTCGCGCCGGATGTCCGACGACGATCCCGACGACCTCGTGTGGCGCAAGCTGACCCGCACCACCCTCGACGGCATCGAGGTCACTCCGCTCGGCCGCCGCGCGCTGTTGGACGACCTCGCCACGAGCGGTCGTCCGACCCGGGCCGGCGACTGGGACATCCGCGCTCACTTCGCGCCGGGGACGGCGAGCGTCGTCCACGAGGAGGCGTTGGTCGACCTCGAGGGCGGCGTCACGTCGCTGTGGCTCAGCCTCGACGGCGACCCGGACCTCGCGACGCTGCTCGACGGCGTGCTCCTCGACCTCGCCCCGGTCGTCCTCGACGCGCCCGGCGCGCCGCTGGCTGCCGCCGAATCGTTCCTCGCCTACGCCGGCGACCGCGAGCTGGCCGCCGGCACCAACCTCGGAGCCCCCGCCCACGGCTCCGTGGAGGACCTCGTCGCGGTCGCCGGGCTGGCCCGCAGCCGTGGGCTGCTGGGTGTCGTCGTCGATGCGACGCTCGTCCACGACCAGGGCGCCTCCGACGCCCAGGAGCTCGGCTGGTCGATGGCCCAGGGCGTCGGCGTCCTGCGCACCCTCACCTCGGCAGGAGTTCCGCTCGAGGACGCCGCCGGCCTGATCGAGTTCCGCTACGCCGCGACCGACGAGCAGTTCCCGACGATCGCCAAGCTGCGCGCCGCGCGGCGTCTGTGGGCGCGGGTGCTCGAGCTGAGCGAGGCCGCGACCCGCGAGCAGCGCCAGCACGTGGTCACCAGCCGGCCGATGATGAGCAAGTACGACCCGTGGGTCAACATGCTGCGCACGACCGTGGCGGCCTTCGCCGCGGGCGTCGGCGGCGCTGACTCGGTCACGGTGCTGCCCTTCGACTCCGCGCTGGGGCGCCCCGACGCCTTCGGTCGTCGCATCGCCCGCAACACCTCCGCGCTGCTGATCGACGAGGCGCACGTCGCCCACGTCGCCGACCCCGCGGGCGGCTCGTACGCCGTCGAGAAGCTCACCGACGACCTGGCGCTGGCCGGGTGGGAGGTCTTCGGCGCGATCGAGTCCGGCGAGTCGCTCGACGAGCGGATCGCGCAGACCGTGGCCGCCCGCGAGGCGCAGGTGGCGACGCGCAAGCGCCCGCTGACCGGTCTGAGCGAGTTCCCGAACCTGGCCGAGACCCTCCCGGAGCGGGAGCCGGTGTCGGGCTGGGAGGACGTGCGACCCTACGGCGCGAGCTTCGAGGCGCTGCGCGACGAGCCCGCCTCCAGCCCGGTCTTCCTGGCGACGATGGGCACCGTCGCCCAGCACACCGCCCGGGCGACGTTCGCCTCCAACCTGCTCGCCGCCGGCGGCATCGCCGTCGACGTCGCCGGTCCGAGCGCCGACGCCGACGAGCTGGTCGCGGCGTACGCCGGCCAGCCGGTGGTGTGCCTGGCCGGCTCCGACCCGGCGTACGCCGAGTGGGCCGGGTCCGCGATCGCCGCACTGCGCGCCGCGGGCGCGACCCGGGTGATCGTCGCCGGCAAACCCCGCGACGACGCCGACGACTCCTGCGCGATGGGCGTCGACGCCCTCGCGTTCCTCCACCGGACCCGAGAGGCGCTGCGATGAACACCCCACCGAGTTCTCCATGTCCCCTGCTTCGCGCCTCCCACGGACAACTCGTCGGGGACCCCGCATGAGTGTCCCGAAGAGCTTCGCCGGCCTGCCGCTGATCGGTGGCACGGCCGCCGGTGCTGCGGCCGACGCCGGCGAGCCGTGGATGTCTCCCGAGGGCATCGCTATCAAGCCGTTCTACACTGAGGCGGACCTGGACGGCCTCGACGCCCTCGACACCTTCCC
>WLIH01000007.1 GCA_009702305.1 Actinomycetota bacterium
CATGACGACTGCCGAGCACCTGCTCCCCCGGTGGCTCGTGCGACTGCGCCAGGAGCGAGAGATCGCCGCCGGACTGCATGCGACCAACAGCGAGCGGGTGCTCGAGGCGGTGCGCGCGGGCGAGGCCGATCTGGGGTTCATCGAGGGTCCGGGGGACCTGCGCGGCCTGGCCTCGTCGGTGGTCGGCGGCGACGTGCTGGTGCTGGTCGCCGGGCCGGGCGACCCGTGGGCCCGCCGGCGACGGCCGGTCGATCCCGCCACCGTCGCGGCCCGGGCGCTCACCAGCCGCGAGGCCGGCTCCGGGACCCGCCAGGTCGTCGAGGACGCCCTGGCCGCCGCCGGGTGCGTGCCGGTCGCTCCCGAGGTCGAGCTGACGACCACCGCGGCGGTGCTGGCCTCCGTCGGAGCCGGCAGCCCGCCGGCGTTCGTGAGCAGCCTGGCCGTGCCCCGCGAGCTCGCGTCGGGCCAGCTGGTACAGGTGCCGACCGTCGACCTCGCCCTGGAGCGGGCGTTCACCGCGGTCTGGGTCGGCGGGCGACGCCCCCCGGCCGGGCCGGTGCGGGACCTGCTCGCCATCGCCGCCCGCGGGATCGGCTAGCCCCACCCCTCGGGAAAGCCCCACCCCTCGGGACGTCAGGGACGTTCCGTACCAGGGCGCCGCCGTCCGCGCGTGCGGACGGTCCACGACTATCCCGTCAGCGGCGGCTCGGTCTTGGCGCGCACCTCGTCGGAGGTCACACCGGGGGCGAGCTCGACCAGGTGCAGACCCTCGGGGCGTACGTCGATCACGGCCAGGTCGGTGATGATGCGCTGCACGACCCGGCGTCCGGTGTAGGGCAGCGAGCACTCCTCGACGATCTTGTAGGCACCGTCCTTGGCGACGTGCTCCATCAGCACGATCACCTGACGGGCCCCGTGGACGAGGTCCATCGCGCCGCCCATGCCCTTGACCATCTTGCCGGGGATCATCCAGTTCGCGATGTCACCCGCGGCGCTGACCTGCATCGCACCGAGGATGGCCGCGTCGATCTTGCCGCCGCGGATCATCCCGAACGACGTCGCGGAGTCGAAGAACGACGCGCCCCGACGCAGCGTCACGGTCTCCTTGCCGGCATTGATCAGGTCGGCGTCCTCCTCACCAGCCAGGGGGTAGGCGCCCACGCCGAGGATGCCGTTCTCCGACTGCAGCACCAGCTCGACGTCGTCGGGCACATAGTTGGGCACCAGGGTCGGCAGTCCGATCCCGAGGTTGACGTAGGACCCGTCGCTCAGCTCGGCGGCCGCCCGGGCCGCCATCTCCTCGCGCGACCAGCTCATGCCTCACTCCTGACGGTGCGCTTCTCGATCCGCTTCTCCGCGGCCTGCTCCGGGGTCAGCTCGACCACCCGGTGCACGAACACACCGGGGGTGTGCACGTCGTTCGGGTCGATCTCGCCCGGGTCGACCATATGCTCGACCTCGGCGATCGTCACCCGACCGCACATCGCGGCCAGGGGGTTGAAGTTGCGCGCCGAGTCCCGGTAGACGAGGTTCCCGTGCCGATCGCCCTTCCAGGCCCGCACCAGCGCGAAGTCGGCGACGATCGCCTCCTCGAGCACGAACTCACGAGGACCGTCGGCCGTCCCGAAGACCTGTGTCTGCTTGGCGGGGCTCGCCACCACCACGGCGCCCGCGGCGTCGTACCTCCACGGCAGACCGCCCTCGGCGACCTGGGTGCCGACCCCGGTCGCCGTGAAGAACGCCGGGATCCCGACCCCGCCCGAGCGCATCCGCTCGGCCAGCGTGCCCTGCGGCGTCAGCTCCACCTCGAGCTCGCCAGCGAGGTACTGCCGCGCGAACTCCTTGTTCTCACCGACGTACGACGCCACCACCCGTCGCAGCCGGCCGGCGCCGAGCAGCAGGCCGAGCCCCCAGTCGTCGACGCCCGCATTGTTCGACACGACCTCGAGCTGATCGGCCCCGTCGGCCAGCAGCGCGGCGATCAGCACCGCCGGGATGCCGCACAGCCCGAAGCCGCCTACCGCGAGCCGCGATCCCGACCCGATGTCCGCCACCGCAGCCGCCGCCGACTGCACGACCTTGTCCATGTTTCCGCCTCTCCCAGCAAGGCGTCCATTCAGTCGCCCGCGGTGGCGCTGCGCAAGCCGCCCCGCCGCAACGTGTCGACCCGCGTGAGCCTGGCCTGCTCCAGGACCCAGGCGACCGCGCCACCCAGTTTCGGGTCGAAGCCCGGGGCCTCCCGCCACATCCGACCGAAGGCCTCGACTGCGAGCGCATCGGTCATGAGGGATGACGCCTCGCCCACCACACCGAGCACCCACGGGAGGAACAGGTCGACGAGGCGACCCAGGGCCTCCTCCTCACCGTCGGCGCACCGCAGCACCAGGTCGGTGACGAACCCGGGGCAGCGGTGGGGTGTGGCTGACAGGCGGTCGCCAGGCATAGGTCTTCCGTCGTGGGAGTGGGCCGAGATCCGACACCAGCCTCACTGCCGCGCCGGGCGCCGACGATCCCTGAACCTATGCAGATCGTGCTCGTCGGCAGGGCCGCGGAAGGGGTAGGTTCACAAGCCAGTCCATGGGGACGACCACGAGGGCGCCATGGCGACGTACGACGACGATCCGGCCGCGGCCGGCGACGGGCTCTCGATCAGCCAGGTGAGCGACCGGCTCGGCGTGCCGGCGCCCACCCTGCGCTCCTGGGAGCGTCGCTACGGGCTGCCGACCACCACCCGCACCCGCGGCGGGCACCGCCGCTACCGCTCACCCGAGCTGGTCGAGCTGCGTCTGATGCGCGACGCCATCGCGACCGGTCGCTCGGCCGGAGCCGCTGCTCGCTGGGTCCGCGCCACGATCGACGAGCGCAACCCGGCCAGGTGCCGGATCGACGATCTCCTCGCGGCAGCGGTGCGCCAGGACCAGCGCGCGATCGTCGAGGTCCTCGACGCGACTCACGCCGCCCTGGGGCTGGGCCCCACCCTCGACGACGTGCTGATGCCGGCCCTGCGGCGCGTCGGGGCCTGGTGGGAGGACGGGCGCTGCGAGATCACGCAGGAGCGGCTCGCCACCGAGACGGTCCGCGGCTGGCTCGCCAGGCTGGTCACCCTCGGGCCGCGTCCTGGATCGGAGCAGCGGGTCGTGGTGGCCATCGGCCCGCGTGATCGGCACACCGTCGGCACCGAGGCACTCGCAGCACTCTTCGCTCAGGAGCGGATCGGCTGCCGGCTCCTCGGTGCGCGGACCTCGGTCGCACTCCTGGCCAGCGCGGCGGCGGCCGAGACGGCCTGCGCGGTGGTCGTCGTCTCGCACCTGTCGACGCAGCGGCGCCCGTCGGTCGAGGCCCTCACCGCGGTCGCCGCCCTGGGGCGACCGACGTTCTACGCCGGCAACGCGTTCCTCCTCCCGAGCGCTCGCGTCGGGGTCCCCGGACGCTACCTCGGGACGACACTGGTCGGAGCCGCCTCGCTGATCCGCGCCTCAGCGCGGCTGCAGCCGCTGCCGTCGGACGCGTTGCGGTAGGCCGAACTCCGTGTGCACCCCGGGGCTGTGGGCGAGGTGGTCCGGCGCCCGCGTCGCCAGGTCCGCGAAGCCGACGGAGGCCAGCAGCTGGTCGTCGAGCTCGAGCAGCTCGGCGTCGTGCAGCGGCCAGCGGCCGTGGGTGTTGGGCACCCGCACCGTCGCACCGAGCAGGCGGGTGTGCAGCCGCCACCGTGCCGAGAGGAAGTCGTCGAGCGGCGTGGCCTCACGGGCGGCGCCCACCCGGACCGAGACCCGGCTGGTCGGTCGGACACCACGACGTCGCAACCGGGCCGCATAGGTGTGCACCTCGCCCTCGGCACCGCGCGTGACGGTGTGCGACATCCGCGCCCAGCGGTACGGCACGCCGAAACCGACCCGCGCGGCCAGCACCACCCCGAGGCGATCGGCGTCGAGGCTGAGGAAGACCACGCCGCGCCGGCCCTCGTCGTCGACGGAGTAGAGGCGGACGTTGGTCTCCAGGAAGGTGCCCAGCCACGGCACCGGCCGGCCGCGGCCGAGACCGGCGTCGACCATGCGGAACGGCACCAGCCCGACGTACGACGCCCCGTCGATGACGTCGGGACGCACGCCGCGCGGCATCCGGGCCGCCACCCGGTCGGGGTCGACCGCCCAGTGCAGGTAGGTGAGATCGCGCCAGTCCTGGCCCATCAGCACCGGACCGCTCAGCGGCGGCGCATCGGCGCTCACGGGCTCGGTCGGGCGCACACCCCCATCGTGCGCCACACCACCAAGCCGGTCAGGCCGGCGGGACCGCCTCGTGCCCGGAGCGGCCGTGGGTGCGTCGCTGCTCCTTCATCTCGGCCTCGTAGAGGTGGCGTCGACCACCGACCAGCGCATCGCGCGCGGCCCGCTCGAGCCTGCGGAAGTCGGCGTAGTACCCGTCGTCGTACTCCTCGACGAGCTGGAAAGACCAGCGGCCGTCGACGATGTTGCGGCCGACCAGCTCATCCTCGATGCGGTCGGCCAGCTCGTCGTGGCCCGCCGATCTGAGCTCGTCGACCCCCTCGCCCAGCGTCAGGTCGGCGGTCCCGCTGAGCCGGTGGAAGGCGTACAGGTGTCCGCGTGCGGCCTCGACCGCCTCCAAGGCCTCGCTGATCTTGCCCAGCGCGGCGACGGTCCGATCGTCGACGCCGGCGGGTCGGACATGCTCAGGGCCGGGCTGTTCGCGCTGGTGGGAGATCTCCATGCTGGTGGCCTTACCCGGACCGGGGCCGACCACGCCTGCCCCGCCCGTCGCCTGCCCCGCCCGGCGGCTGCCGGTCGCCGATTCCCTCCCGCGGACGCCGAGCGGGCGCTAGCGTCGCCGTCCATGCAGTGGATCGCCGACATCTGGGGCGCCCTCCCGGAGCCGTTGCAGGACCCCGTGGCGCTGGCCGTGCCGTTCTTCCTGGTGCTGCTGGGCCTGGAGGCTCTCGCCGCGAGGCTGCTCGAGGACGAGCGCCCGCTCGAGGAGCGGCGCGACGCCCGAGGCCGGGCGCTGCCCCTGCCGGGCGGGTACTCCCGCCGCGATGCGCTGACCAGCCTGTCGATGGGCGGGGTGTCGATCGTGACCCTGACCGTGTGGAAGAGCGCTGCCTTGGTGCTCTACGCCGTCCTCTTCGCCTACGTCGCGCCGTGGCAGCTGCCGGTCGAGGCCTGGTGGACCTGGGCGATCGCGATCGTCGGGGTCGACTTCCTCTTCTACTGGGCGCACCGGGTGGCGCACCGGGTGCGACTCGTCTGGGCCACCCATCAGGCCCACCACTCGAGCGAGTACTTCAACTTCTCGACGGCCCTGCGGCAGAAGTGGAACAACTCCGCCGAGATCGTCGCGTGGCTTCCGCTGCCCCTGCTGGGCGTGCCGCCGGCGCTGGTGTTCTTCGGCTTCTCCGTCAGCCTGGTCTACCAGTTCTTCCTGCACACCGAGCGGGTCGACAAGCTCTGGCGTCCCCTCGAGCTGGTGCTCAACACGCCCTCGCACCACCGGGTGCACCACGGGACCGACCCGGAGTACCTCGACCGCAACTACGGCGGCATGCTGATCGTCTGGGACCGGCTGTTCGGCTCCTTCCAACCCGAGCTGCACCGCCCGACGTACGGGCTCACGAAGCCGGTCGGCACCTATCGCATCGTGCGACTGCAGACCCACGAGTACGCCGCCATCCTCCGCGACGTCCGCTCCGCCCCCACCCTGCGCGAGCGCCTCGGCTACGTCTTCGGGCCACCCGGCTGGCGACCGGACCTGCATCGGGCCGGCGCAGCTGCGGGCGACGCGCACCCCTTGTAACGCGCTGTTAGTCGATCTTCTAGCCCGTTGCAGCGGGTCAGAAGATCGGCTAACAGCGCGTTACATATCCACAGGCGCGCGAGACGGCCCGCGAGCCGTGCACAGGCAGTCCTCAGGCGGGGTCGGCCGACAGGGTGGCCAGGGCGGCGACGTCGGCCGCGGTGAAGCCGGACAGGTCGGGCACGCCCTCCATCAGCTCGATGCGGGTGCCGTCGGGGTCGGTGACGTAGAGCAGCTTGGACGGCGGCGCGTCGCCGTCGACGCCGAGCACGGTCAGGGTGTGGTCGTGCACCTCGCCACCCGCCCGGCGTACGGCGTCCGAGAGCTCGTCGATGTCGTCGACCCGGAAGGAGAGGTGGGTGAAGCCGAGCTCGGTCATCGGCTTGCGGCCCTCGCCGCCGGTCACGGGCACGTCGACCCACTGCAGCAGCTCGACGCGCAGGTCGTCGCGCAGCAGCATCGCGGAGCGGAAGGCGCCCGAGACCTCCATCGTCGCCGCGACCTCGTCGTGCTCGAAGTCGAGCGCGTAGAGCTGCGCGAAGCCGAAGACGTCGCAGTAGAAGCGCACCGACCGGTCGAGGTCGCGGACGCCGATGCCGATATGGGAGAAGCCTTGGAGTGCCACGAGAGCAGTCTGCTGTACGGCGACGGGAGCCGGGGAGCGTCTCAGCCGCGGACCAGCGCCCGCACCGCCTTGCGGTCGGTCTTGCCGACGCTGGTGAGCGGGACGGCGTCGACCAGGATGATCTCGCGGGGGTACTTGTGCCGGGCGAGCCGCTCCTGGGAGTAGGCGATCAGCGCAGCGGCATCGATGCCGGAGGACGGGTCGACCGCGACGACGGCGACGACCTCCTCGCCCTTCTCGGCATCGGGCCGTCCGACGACCGCCGCCGAGATCACGGCGGGGTGGGTCATCAGGGCGTCCTCGACATCGCGGGGGTAGACGTTGAAGCCGCCCCGGATGATGAGGTCCTTGAGCCGGTCGACGATGTAGAGGTAGCCGTCGTCGTCGAGGTGGCCGATGTCGCCGGTGTGCAGCCACCCGTCGACCACGGTGGTCGCGGTCTGCTCGGGCGACTTCCAGTAGCCCTTCATCACCCCGGGGCCGCGCACGCACACCTCGCCGTCCTCGCCGGCCGGGAGGCGCTCGCCCAGCGGGGAGAGGATCGCGACCTCGGCGTGCGGCAGCGGCTTGCCGACGCTGCCGGGACGGATGGTGTCCGGGGTGGACGCCGAGACGACCGCACTCGACTCGGTCAGCCCGTAGCCCTCGAGGATGACCGCGCCGAGCCGCTCGGTCACCTCGGTGCGCAGCGAGTCGGGCAGCGGCGCCCCACCGGAGCCGAAGGAGACCAGCGAGCTCAGGTCGTAGTCGTCGATCGGCTCGGCCAGGATCATCGACAGCATCGACGGCACGATCGGGCTGCTCTCCAGCCGGTGCTCCTGCACGAGCGCGAGCCAACCCGGCGCGTCGAACCAGCGCTGCATCACCGAGACCAGCTGGCGCGAGGAGTGCATGCCGCCGACGGCGACGATCAGCCCGTAGGCGTGCGAGAGCGGGAGCGGCAGCAGGGAGCGTGTCGTGCCCATCGTCTCCGAGACGGAGTGGATGCCGGCACCGCTGGCCCACAGTCCGCGGTGGGTGAGCATCACGCCCTTGGACCGGCCGGTCGTGCCGCCGGTGTAGAGCAGCGCCGCCAGGTCGTCGTCGTCGCGGGGCACGACGGACAGCGGCTCCGCGGCCTCCAGGTCGGCGTACGCCGTCGTGCCGGCCGGCGGGGCGTCGTCGCCGACGACCAGGATCCGCAGGTCGAGCCCCTCGGCGGAGCCGAGCAGCAGCGGCAGCAGCTCGGGGGTGACGACGGCCGCGGTGGCGCCGGAGTCCTCCAGGATGTGGCGCAGCTCGGGCTGGGTCTGCAGGAAGATCACGGGGGTCACGACCGCCCCGGCGCGCCACACGGCCTGGTAGGTCACGAAGACCTCCGGGGTGTTCATCATCAGCACGACGACACGGTCGCCGGGCTGCACGCCGATCTCACGCAGCCCGCCCGCGACGCGACGACCACGCTCGAAGAGGCCGCCACTGGTGTGCCAGGCGCCCTCGAAGAGCAGGGACTCGTAATCACCCTGCCGCTCGATGGCACGCTCGTTGAGCAGCGCGAGGTGGTGCGAGCCTGCTGACGACATGGCACTCCTGAAGTCCGTGGTGACTGGCGTCACACCGAGACGCCAGCCTCACACATCACTTATCGGCAGACAAGAAGGTAAGTGCGCTGCCTCAGAGACCCGAGCCGGCGCCCGCCGTGCCGCCGTCGACGACCAGGACCGCACCGGTCGTGTACCCGCCGGCGCGCGAGGCCAGATAGACGACCGTGCCGCCGATCTCCTCCGGGCGCCCGACCCGCCGCTGGGGGATCATCGCCATCGCGATCGCCGCGAACTCGTCGGTCTGCAGGATCGGGGCGCTCATCTTGCTCTCGAAGATGCCTGGCGCGATCGCATTGACCAGGATGTGCTCGCGAGCCAGGCGGGCCGCCTGCTGACGGGTCAGCTGGTGCACGGCCGCCTTGCTGGCGGAGTAGACGTAGGTCTCGGCCTGCGGCACGGCCAGTCCGTCGATCGAGCCGATGTTGACGACCCGGGCCGGCGACTCGGCGCTCGCGGCCGCCCTCAGCAGGGGCAGGGCCGCGGCCGTCAGGTAGTGCACCGCCTTGACGTTGAGGTCCATCACCTTGTCCCAGCCCGACTCGGGCAGGTCGTCGATCGGCGCACCCCAGGTCGCGCCGGCGTTGTTGACCAGGACGTCGAGGCGGTCGGTGCGCTCGGCCACCGCAGCGATCAGCGCCTGGGCGCCGGCGATGCTCGACAGGTCGGCGACGATCCCGTCGCACGGTCCGTGCTCGGCGAGCGTCACCACGGCCGCACGGAGCTCGTCGGCGCGCCGAGCGCAGATGATCACCCGCGCCCCGGCGCGCAACAGCTCGGTGGCGATGGCGAGGCCGATGCCGCGGCTGCCGCCCGTGACCAGTGCGGTGCGACCTGCGAGCGAGAAGAGATCGTTCATGGCGCCAACATATCGACGCTGGCGCCGATATGTGTGGGTTACTCCGAGGCGGCTTCCTGCTGCAGCCGGCGCTCGTGCAGGCGCTGCTGCGCGGCCGGCAGGTAGGCCAGGCACGGCGCGTCCGATCCACGGTGGCTCTCGTGCAGGTGGAAGGTCCAGCGATCCATCGCAGCCATGAAGCCGTTGTCGCCGCCCGGGCGGTACGCCGACCACCGCCCGCGGTCGGGCACGACGCACGCCGAGCAGGTGATCTTGTAGAGCAGCTGCTGCTGGGCGTCGACGTCGATCTTCACCCGGGCCAGCGGGCCGGCCTCGACGGCCGCCTTGCGCTCGCGGGCCGACCGGCTCGCCGTCATCTCGCACCCCTCTCGTCGACGGCGGCAGCCTACGGGGTCGCGGCGCGCCCGGCTGTCGCGAGGAGCCCGCCGGGATAGTCCGTCACGATGTGGTCGTCCGAAGGCGGCGCGGGAGAGCCAGTTCGTGACGGACTGTCCCGGGGGGTGACGTGTCCCTCGGGCGTGGACGAAAAGTAGAACCTGTTATAGAACGGGCCGTATGCCTCTTGAGAACGACGCCGTCGCCGCCCGCGTGCACCGCTACCTGGAGCTGGTCGAGACGGGGACGGCCGACGAGGTCGCCGCGCTGTTCGCGTCCGAGGCCACGATCGAGGACCCGGTCGGCTCCGAGGTGCGCGCCGGACGGCACGACATCCGCGAGTTCTACGCGACCTTCGAGTCCATGACCAAGACCACCCGGCTGATCTCGCTGCGCGCGTGCGCCGGGCAGGCGGCGTTCCAGTTCGAGATCTCGACCGAGGTCGCCGAGGCGACCTTCGCCACCATGTCGCCGATGGAGGTCATGGTCTTCGACGACGACGGCCTGATCGAGAGCATGCGGGCCTGGTGGGCGCCGGACGACCTCACGATCGGGCCTGCTGGCGACTGAACCAGCCCACGATCGCGACGATCACGACCAGGAAGAGTCCGCTCGTCGCATTGGTGCCCAGACCGAGGCCGCCGTCGGCACCCGGGGCGGTGAGCAGGTCGCCCATCGAGGCTCCGAACGGCCGGGTCAGGACGTAGGCCGACCAGAAGGCGAGCACGGCGCCGAGACCGCCCTTCCAGTACGCGAGCCCGATCAGGCCGATCACCGCCGCGAAGATCACCGCGGCCGTCGCGTAACCCAGGGCGAGCCGCTCGGAGAGCAGGTCGCCGGCCGAGGTGCCGAGAGCGAACGTGAACAGGATCGCTGCCCAGTAGAAGCCCTCGCGTCGCATCGTCGTGATGGAGTGGATCGACAGCGTCTGCTCGCTGCGCCACCAGGCCACGAACGTGACCGCCAGCGCGGCGCCGAAGACCACGGTCGTCGTCCAGAGGCTGACTCCGAGGTTGTCGACCAGGTTGTCCGAGACCAGGGTGCCGACGACGCTGACCAGCACCACGGTGAGCCAGTACACGCCGGGGACGTAACGATCCCGGCTCAGCTGCCCGACCAGCGCCGCAACGAGCAGGACAGACATGACCAGGCTCGTCAGGCTCAGCCCGAGTCCGACGTTGTCGGCGAGGAAGTCGGCCGCCGTCTCACCGACCGTGGTCGAGAGGACCTTGACGACCCAGAAGAGCAAGGTCACCTCCGGCACCTTGTTGAGCACGGTCCTGCCCAGGCCTCTGCCCTCGACCTGCGGCGTGGTCGTCGTCATCGTGCGTCCTCTCGTCCGGGAGCAGCCGACGCCCGACTGCCCGCCGAGGATCTGTCGGCGTGCCTGCCGACGACCTGACTGCCTCATCGCTCGACGGACGCCGCTCACAGTCAGGTTGTCGGCAGGTGGGGCGACCCAGGATCGACACACACCGCGCCCAGCACCGGACCAGAAGCGGTGCCGACCGAGGAGACCTGCATGTTCGACCTGATCAACGGCCTGCCCATCCACCCGCTCGTCGTCCACGGGGTCGTCGTCCTGCTGCCGCTGGCGGTGGTAGGCACGATCGCGATCGTCGCGCGTCCGGCATGGCGTACGACGTACGGCGTGCTCGTCGTCGGCTGCGCGGCCGTGGCCACGGCGCTGATCCCGGTCGCGACATCGAGCGGCGAGGAGCTCGAGAAGCACGTCGGCGATCCCGGCCGCCACGCAGCGCTGGGCGAGCAGCTGATCTGGTTCGCGATCCCGTTGCTGCTGCTCTCGGCCGGACTCGTGTGGGCGAGCCGCCGCCGCGAACGCGGCCTGAGCGTGCCCGGGCCGCAGTGGCTGGTCAACGCCGTCGCCGTCGCCGCCGTGGTGGCCGCCCTGGCGACCGCGGTGCAGGTCTACCGTGTCGGTGACTCGGGCGCCCGCGCCGCGTGGGGCGACCAGGTCACCTCGACCGCTCCCTGACCGAAGGACGACGAAGCGATGGGCGTCATCGGTGTCTGCGAGGACCAGGAGGCGATCCGCAAGGTGCTGCTGCGCGGACTGCGAGGCGCCGGCCACGACCTGATCGTCGCCCACACGGGAGCCGAGGCGCTGCGCTCCTTCGGAGCGGACGCCCCGATCGACGTCATCCTCATGGACATCGGACTGCCCGATTCGGACGGGCGTGACGTCGTCCAGGCGCTCAAGTCCGTCGGCCAGGACGCTCCGGTGCTGTTCCTGACAGCGCTCGGCGACACCCGCGACAAGCTGCAGGGCTTCGCGGCCGGGGCCGACGACTACGTCGTCAAGCCGTTCGACCTCGCGGAGGTGCTGGCCCGGATCGACGTCCTGACCGCGCGCCGCGGGTCGCGCGGAGCCACCGTGGGCGGACTCGTCCTCGACCCGGTCGCGCACGCCGTGCGCTCGGCCACCGGCGAGGTGATGCTCACGCCGACCGAGTTCCGGATGCTGGCCGCGATCACCTCCCGGCCCGGCGAGGTGGTCCGGCGCAGGACCGTCGTGGCGGCTGCGTGGCCCGACGGGTCCTACGTCAGCGAGAACACCATCGACAGCTTCATCCGCCGGATCCGCACCAAGCTGGCCTCCATCGACTCCCCGACCGGCATCACCACCGTGCGCGGCGTCGGGTTCCGCGTCTCGTGAGGCTCCCGACGCGAGGTCTGCCCACGTGGTGGCGGCGAGACGACGGAGCCGACGTGGGCTCGTTCCGGCGCCAGCTCATGGTCGCGACCTTCGTGCTCGGGTCGTTGGTCGCACTCGCGCTGGTCGCCGTCGTCCAGGTCGTGCTCGAGGACACCTCGGGCAACGCGGTCGCGCGGGTGCTCGAGGATCGAGCAGACGACGTCACCAGCTCGACCGACATCTCCTCACCCGGCTCCAGCCTCGTGGTCCCCGACGCGGACCTCGACCCGGGGGTGGCGGTCTACGACGCGTCCGGCGCCCTCGTGGCGGGCACCGTGCCGCCGTCCCAGGCGGAGGCGTTCGCCGAGCTGTCGACCACCGACTCCCCGGCGACGCGCACCCTCGAGGACGCCTACCAGGTGCAGGGCGAGCCGTTCGTCACTGCGGCCGGGACCCGGGGAGTCGTCGTGCTCAGCGAGCCGCTCGCGCCGTACGAGAACGACGAGCGCTACGCCCTGGTCGTCTCCGTCGCGGCCGGCGCACTGATCGTGCTGCTCGCCACCGCGCTCGCCGGGTGGGCCAGCAGACGTGCGCTGGCCCCGGTCGCAGCGATGGCGGCGACCGCCGAGGAGTGGAGCGAGCACGACCTCGACCGACGCTTCGACCTCGGTGCACCGACCAACGAGATCCGTGTCCTCGGCCGCACCCTCGACGCGCTGCTGGCGCGGGTCGCCGGCACCATCCTCGCCGAGCAGCGTCTGACGGCCGAGCTGGCCCACGAGCTGCGCAGCCCCCTGACTGCCGCGCAGGCGACGGCCGACCTGATGGCGATGCGCACCGATCTCGACGACCAGCTGCGCGAGGACGTGGCCGACATCCAGGAGGCCTGCCGGGTGATGGCTGCGACGGTCACGGGCCTGCTGGACCTCGCCCGCAGCCAGTCGTCGGGCTCGACCGGCGCGACCTGCGAGCTGGGTGCCGTGCTGGCCGAGGTCCGCCGCAGCGTGCCGGGCGGGGAGCGGATCGAGGTCGACGTCCACGAGGAGGTGCTCCTCGACCTGCCCCACGACCTGGCCGCGCGTGCCCTGAGCCCGGTACTGGAGAACGCCACGCGGCTCGCAGCCCACGTCCGCGTGCGTGCAGAGCAGGCGTCGGACCGCACCGACGTCGTCGTGCAGGACGACGGACCCGGGCTGGACGACGGCGTCGACGAGCTCTTCGTCCCGGGCCACTCGACCGGAGGGGGCAGCGGGCTCGGGCTGGCCCTGGCGCGCCGGATCGCCCGCAGCGTCGGCGGTGACGTGAGCGCGCACCCCGACCGGCCAGGCCTCGGCCCGACCGGCGCGACGTTCGTCGTCACTCTGCCCGCCACTGACCGAGCGAGCTCGTGAGCACGACGCCACAGCAGTCAGGTGGCGGTCAGGCAGACCCGCCTAGCGTCCCTGCATGACCAGCACGAGCACCGATCCGCGCCAGCTGTCCGCCCGCGGACCCGACCTGGCGGTCGAGGCGGTCGGGCTGTGCAAGGCCTACGGTCCGGTCATCGCCGTCGACGACATGAGCGTCCAGGTGGCGACCGGCGAGGTGTACGGCGTCCTCGGCCCGAACGGCGCGGGCAAAACGACCTTCCTGCGGATGCTCTTCGGACTCGTCCGACCCGACGCCGGCACGATCCGCGTCTTCGGTCGCACCTGGGAGGACGACGACATCGGCGTCCTCGACGGAGTCGCGGGATTCATCGAGAGCCCCCGGTTCTACCCGTACCTGACCGGTCGCCAGCATCTCGACGGCCTGGCACTGCTCGACGGCGGGCACCCGCCGGAGCTGGTCGACGAGGTCCTCGAGGTCGTCGAGATGGGCGATCGCGCTCACCAACGGGTGGGCACCTACTCCTACGGGATGCGTCAGCGACTCGGCGTGGCGGCCAGCCTGCTGCGCGAGCCGCGCCTGCTCGTGCTCGACGAGCCCGCCAACGGCTTGGATCCGGGAGGCATCCGCGACATGCGGGCGCTCGTGAAGCGGCTCGCCGCGCGCGGGCTCACCGTGCTGCTGAGCTCGCACGACATGGACGAGGTCGAGGAGATCTGCGACAACGTCACGATCATGAGCCGGGGCACGGTCGACTTCCACGGCACCATCGCCCGCCTGCGGACGATGGCCCCCGACCCGGGCTATGCGCTCGCGACCGCCGACGACACTCGAGCCCAGGAGATCGCCCGCGTCTTCCCCGGTCTGAGGGTCGGCCCCGGGCACGGCACGGGTCTCACCGTCGTCGGGCCCCGTCCCGAGGTCACGGCGTACGTCGCCCGTCTGGTGCAGGCGCAGGTCGAGCTACTCAGCTTCACCCCGACCCGCACGCCGCTCGAGGAGCTCTTCTTCATGCTGACCGACGTCGACGCCGACCGCGCAGCGTCGGCGTGACGACCACCGTGACGACCTGCCCGCTCGCTCGACCCACCCTGCGCGCGGTGCTGCGGTGGGAGACCTTCAAGCTGCGGTCCCAGCGACGCACCGCGGCCGTCCTCCTGGGCGCCGCCCTGCTGCCGATCCCGGTCGCCGTGATCATCCACGGCCAGGCCAGACCACCGAAGGACACCCTCTTCGGCCGGTTCGCGACCGACAACGGCTTCGCCCTGGCACTGCTGATCCTCGGTTTCGCGTCCCAGTGGGTGCTCCCGCTCCTCACCGCCGTCGTCGCCGGCGACATCTTCGCCAGCGAGGATCAGCACGGCACGTGGAAGACAGTGCTCACCCGCTCGGCGAGCCGCGGACAGCTGTTCTGGGCCAAGACGCTGACCGCAGGCGGATTCGCGACGCTCGTGCTCGGTTTGCTCGCCGTGTCGGCGATCGGGTCCAGCCTGCTGGTGGTCGGCCACGACCCCGTGACGGGGCTGTCCGGGCAGATCATCGCGTCGCCCTCCGCCCTGCGGCTCGTCGCGGAGAGCTGGGCGAGCATGCTGCCGGCGACCTGGGCGTTCACCGCCCTGGCGATCCTGCTCTCGGTCTGGTCCCGCAACCCCGCCGTCGGGATCGCGGCACCCGTGGTGCTCGGCATGGTCATGCAGCTGGTCGGCGCCCTGGGCGGGATCGAGGCGATCCGCCCGCTCCTGATCACCACGTCCTACGAGTCCTGGCACGGCCTGCTCACGCAACCGTCCTTCATCGGGCCCCTGGTCCAAGGAGCCGCGGTCAGCGCGGTGTGGACGGCGATCTCGCTCGGCACCGCCTTCGTGCTCCTCCGTCGCCGCGACATCACGGGAGGTTGAGATCGTGCGCCGCACCCTCACCATCGTCCTGACCGTCCTCGTCGTCGTGGTGACCCTCGGAGGGCTCGTGGTCGCGCGAGGCGACGCGAGCAGCGTCACGCGCGCCCGACTCGAGCGGTCCCTGCCGGTCGCCTTCGCGAACAGGTACGTCGAGCAGGCGCGACTGCTGGGTCGCCCGGACCTGACCGCCGCCTCGCTGCACGCCAGCGCCATGTGCGACAAGCACGGACCCGACGTGGCCGATGTCGGGCCTGGCGGTGACTGGGTCTGCCTGATGTCCTGGGACGACCCCGACGTGCCGATGCCGACGGAGGGCTATGGCAAGTTCGAGCTCAACGTGCACAGCAACGACTGCTACACCGCTGCCGGGCCGACCAAGCTCACGGGCTTCCTCACCCTGACCGACACCCAGGGGCGCGAAGTCACCAACCCGGCGTTCGAGTTCGACGGCTGCTTCGATCCGCAGGGCGACACCAGTGCTACCGGGGTCACCTTCCCCTCCCTGCTCACCGTCACCAGCTCGGCCGTCGCTCCGGACGGGGACGGGCGAGTGGGGATCCAGGTGACCTGCGGCACCGGGAGCGCCGGTTGCGTCGGCACGGTGAGGGCGACGACGAGCGACGGCGCGCTGGGCACGGTCGCCCTCGACCTGCCCGAGGAGTCCACGACCACCCTCACCATGCCGAGTCGGATCTCGGCCTCAGCGACCCAGGCGACCTTCGCCGTGACCATGAC
>WLIH01000070.1 GCA_009702305.1 Actinomycetota bacterium
GTCATCGGGTCGTCGGTGTCGAAGCGCTCCTCGCGCAGCATCCGGGCGAAGACGTCGAGGCAGCGGCGCACCTTCTCCCGGTGACGGGTGCGGTCGGCCCGGGTGAACTCCTGCGCATCGACCTCTTCGCCCATGGCGACAACGTAGTGCCACTCCCCCGACTCACGCGGAGGCGTCGAGCCCGTCCTCCCAGTGCCAGCCGCCGCTCATGGTCTCCGGCGGCATCGCCTGCTGCAGGGCGTCCTCGACGAGCCTGGCCAAGGAGTAGTCGGGGTGGTGCTCGCGGCAGCGGTCGACAGCGCACCACGCCAGGGCGCCGTGGCCGGCCAGCCACGCGGCGACGCCGAGGAGGGACGCCGGAGCGGCCAGCAGCGCAGCAGGGGCGCGCCGCACGAGGTCGGTCCACAGCTCGACGTGCTGGTCGACCGGGGCATCGAGCATCAGGTGCCAGGCGGCATCGCGGACCCGCACCGTCGTGATCGCCAGCAGGATCGAGGCGGCCTCCGCGTCCGACGGCACGGTGCGGTGCTCGATGTGGTGGGCGATCGTGCCGCGCACCCAGACCGCCACCGCTCGCCAGTCGCCGCGCGCGACCGGCCCGACCGGCGGCTCCTCCAGCGCCAGGCTCACCGCAGCGACGCGCTCGGGATCCGCGGCGACGGAGCGCGCCAGCTCGGCACGCGTGCCGTGGACCACGCGTCCGGCGACGACCGCTTGGGCTGCGAACCGGTGCTCGCTCACGTCGTAGGGCACCCCGTCGGCCGGCAGCCCAGCGCGCTGGCCGACGGCGGGGCGCCAGCGCAGGCCGTCGGCGTGGAGCGCGTCGATCACCTCGATGCCGGAGCCGGTGAATGCCGCGACCAGCACGGCGGCGGCACGCCGGGCGAGGTCGGCGTCCTCGGTGTGGACCACGAAGGCCACCAGCCGCACCCCGTGCCGCTCCGCCGGCTCCAGCAGCGCGTCGCTCAGGTCGTCGAGGAGGTCGGGACGCTCCGGCGGTGGCAGGTCGACGCGGGCGTGGAAGGCCCGGCGCGCCGCGAAGGTCAGCATCACGACGGAGTCCTCCGGGGTGAAGCCGATGACGAGCGGGACCATCGCCAGGAGATCGTCGGGGCAGTGGGCGGTCAGGGTCGGGGGTGCGCTGAGGTCGTCGGTCATGCCGCGAGCCTCATCGGCGCGGGCGGCGTCCGGGGCGCCCCGCCTGCGGTCTGGGGAGACGCGGCCCGGAGGCGGCGTCGTGGACGGCTCGTGGCCCGCCGACGTGAGGACCCGTCGATGTGGGCGGGCGCCGGTACGGTGCGGCGTGTGCGCACGCAGGCCTCGATCCTCCACCTGGATCTCGACGCCTTCTTCGCGGCGGTCGAGCAGCGGGACAAGCCGTCGCTGCGGGGCAAGCCCGTCGTGGTCGGAGGCACGGGCGGCCGGGGCGTGGTCGCCACGGCGTCGTACGAGGCCCGGATCTACGGCGTCCGCTCGGCGATGTCGACCCGGGAGGCTCGGGCGCGCTGCCCGCACGCGGCCTTCCTGTCCGGGCGCTTCCACGCCTACCGCGAGGCGAGCGCCCAGGTGATGAGCCTGCTGCGGGCCGTCTCGCCCCTGGTGGAGCCCCTCTCGCTGGACGAGGCCTTCGTGGATCTCGAGCGCTCCGACCTGCCGGACCTCGAGGTCGAGACGGTCACGGCACTGGCCGCCGAGCTGCGCCGCCGGGTCACCGAGGTCACCGACGGCCTGACGGCGTCGGTCGGGCTGGGCACCAGCAAGTTCATCGCCAAGGTGGCCAGCGAGATCGACAAGCCCGACGGCCTCACCGTCGTGGTGCCGGGCACCGAGCAGGAGCTGCTGCGCCCGATGCACGTCAGCGTGATCCCCGGGGTGGGACCGGCCACCAGCGAGCGACTCCGGCGAGCCGGCATCCATACGGTCGCCGAGCTGGAGTCGGTCAGTGCCGACGAGCTGGTGCGCCTGGTCGGCAAGGCGCAGGGCACCAGTCTCTGGCACTTGGCGCGTGCGCTCGACGACCGCCCGGTGGTCGCCGAGCGGGAGACCAAGTCGGTGAGCGTCGAGGGCACCTACGACACGGACCTGACCGACCGGACGCTGATGGAGGGGCTGCTGACCCGTCAGGCCTCCGAGGTCGCCGCCCGGCTGATCAAGCACGGCCTGTCCGGGCGCACGATCTCGATCAAGGTGCGCCTGCACGACTTCACCACGCTGAGCCGCTCCACCACCCTGACCTCCCCGACCGACGCCGCCTCGGTCATCGCCCGCCTCGCACGCTCCCTCCTGGTCGACCTCGACACCTCGGGCGGCGTGCGGCTGCTGGGCGTGGGGGTCTCCGGTCTGGCGGACTGGATCCAGGACGACCTGTTCGCCGACGCCGAGGACGCTGGCCCCGACGGGCCCGACCTCGCGGCCCCCGGGCCCGAGCCGGAGCTCCCGACCCGGCACCGCAGCGGCTGGTCGCCCGGCATGGACGTCGTGCACGCCGAGCTCGGACGCGGGTGGGTCTGGGGCTCGGGTCGCGGGGTGGTCACCGTGCGCTTCGAGACGGCCGACTCCCCGGCGGGGCCGGTGCGGTCGTACGCCGTCGACGATCCCGACCTCAGCGTGTGGGAGCCGCAGGAGCCCGCGAGCGAGTCCGCTACGACGAGCGGGACGACGGGCTCGCCGGGGTGAACCGGACCGGCTCCCCCGGTCGCAGCTGGGCGCACTGCCACAGGTCGTCGGCCTCGACGACCCCCACCACCGGGTAGCCGCCCGTCGGCGGGTGGTCGGCCAGGAACACGACAGGCTGTCCGTCCGGCGGCACCTGCACCGCGCCCAGGATCATGCCCTCGCTCGCGAGCTCTCCGCGGTCGGTGCGGGCGACGGGGGGGCCGCTCAGGCGCAGCCCGATCCGGTCCGAGTCGCCCTGCACCGACCAGGTCGTCGCGCAGAGCCGCTCGAGCGCGTCCGGGGCGAAGTGCTCCGGTCGCGGTCCGGGATGCACTCGCAGCGGCCCGGACGCAGGCGGTCGCGGAGTCTCCAGCGCCCGGGGCTCCCCGAGCCTTTCCCCGAGGCTCAGGTGATCGCCGGCCGCCACCCGGGGCGGACCGACCCACGCGAGCGTGTCGGTGGAGCGCGATCCGAGCACCGGCTCGACGCCGACGCCACCGGCGAGCGCCAGGTAGGTCCGCGCGCCGGCGTACGCCGCCCCGATCCGCAGCACCGCGCCCGGCGGCACCCACTCGGGCCGGCTGTGGCCGCGGGCGATGCCGTCGACGTCGATCGCCGCCGCTGCCCCGCAGACGGCCACCCAGGTGCCGGACGTGCAGCGCACCCGCAGCCCGCCGAGCAACGTCTCGAGCACGGCCGCGTCGGCGGGGTTGCCGACCAGCCGGTTGGCGAGCTGAGCGGCCGGCCGATCGAGCGCGCCCGCGCGCGGGACCCCGAGATGCGCGAATCCGGGCCGGCCCTGGTCCTGGACGGTGGTCATCAACCCCGCCTCGAGCACCTCGATGCCGCTCATCGCGCCACGAACCGCACCCGCGTGCCGGGCGCCAGCAGGGCCGGATCGGGCCGGGTGGGATCCCAGAGGACCAGGTCGGTGCGGCCGATCAGCTGCCAGCCGCCAGGTGAGGCCGTCGGGTAGATGCCGCACCACGAGCCGGCGAGAGCGACCGAGCCGGGGGCCACCCGCGGGCGGGGTGAGTCGAGACGGGGCACCGACCAGCCCAGCCCGTCGAGGTAGGCGAACCCGGGAGCGAAGCCGCAGAACGACGACACCAGCTCGGCGTCCGTGTGGCGGCGCACGACCTCGTCGACGTCGACGCCCCAGTGCTCGGCCACGCGGACGAGGTCCGGCCCGTCGTAGATCGTCGGCACCTCGACGAGCCGACCGCGCGGGCGCTCCGCCGTCGGCTGCCAGCCGCGCACCGCGTCGGCGGCCCGAGTCAGGTCGGCGACGCCGTCGAGCAGCACCGTGCACGCGGCCGGCACCACCTCGACGGCCTCCACCGCGGTGCGCGCCCAGGAGGCCAGCGCGAGGGCCTCCCCGGCGTCGGCCACCTCGACCAGCAGGGCGTGCGGGCCGACCGGTCGCTGGCGCATCACAGCCCGCGCAGCCCGAGGCCGGCCGCCTCCAACGCCCGGCGTACGCCGACAGCGTGCGCCACCGCGCCGGGGTGGTCGCCGTGCACGCACAGCGAGTCGACGTCCGGCGCGAGCAGCACGGCCCGCTCGGCGATCGCCGCGCCGTCGCCCAGCACCGCGCCGGGCTCGGTGCGCGGGCGCAGCCGGCCGTCCGGCCCGGAGGCACGGTCGGGGAAGCCCTCGTGGTGGACGGTGCGTCCCGCCGCAATCGCACCGCGCAGGAGCACGCCGTCCATGCCGAGCACCGGGAGGCCGCCCGACCCGTCCAGCACCGCCCGCGCCTGGTCCTCGTCGTCGAGTGTGCGGTGGTAGAGCGCGCCGTGGGCCTTGACGTAGCGCACCTGCGAGCCCGCCTCGGCGGCGATCGCCGTGAGCGTGCCGACCTGGTCGGCGACCTGCTCGCGCAGCTCCTCGTAGCCGACGTCGCGGGCGATCCGTCCGAAGCCGGCCCGGTCGGCGTACGAGACCTGGGCGCCGACCGAGACCCCTCGCTCCGCGGCCTCCACGCACACCGCGCGCATGATCGCGACCGACCCGGCGTGGTAGCCGCAGGCGACGTTGGCGCTGGTCACGACGGCGAGCAGGGCGGCGTCGTCGGTGACCTCCTCACCGAGGTCCGCGTTCAGGTCGACGTACCGCACAGGAGGACGCTAGCGAGCAACGCTTAGGGTCGCGACATGCAGCCACCCGTCGCCGAACGCCGCCCCACCAGCCGGGAGATCCACGGTCTGACCCGCACCGACGACTACGAGTGGCTGCGCGAGAAGGACTCCGACGACGTCACGGCCTATCTCGAGGCCGAGAACGCCTGGACCCAGGACCGCACGGCCCACCTCGCCGACCTGCGCCAGTCGATCTTCGACGCGATCAAGGAGCGCACCCTCGAGACCGATCTGTCCGTGCCGACCCGCAGCCGCGGCTACTGGTACTACGGGCGCTCCTTCGAGGGCAAGGAGTACGGCGCGAGCTGCCGGGTGCCCGTGAGCGCACCCGACGACTGGACCCCGCCGACTCCTGCCGCCGACTGCGCACCCGACCAGCCGGCGCTGCCCGGCGAGCAGGTGCTGCTCGACCTCGACGCGCTGGCCGAGGGCCACGAGTTCTTCTCCCTGGGCGGATCGAGCGTGAGCCCCGACGCCCGGCTGCTCGCCTATGCCGTCGACGTGGTGGGCGACGAGCGCTACACGGTTCGCTTCAAGGACCTCGACAGCGGCGAGCTGCTCGACGACCAGCTGACAGGTGTGATGGGTGGCGCCACCTGGGACCGCGCCGGTGAGAACGTCTACTACGCCACGGTCGACGAGTCCTGGCGCCCCGACAAGGTGTGGCGACACCGGCTCGGCACCACGCAGGCCGACGACGAGCTGGTGCACCACGAGCTCGACGGCCGTTTCTTCACCGGGGTGGGCCGGACCCGCAGCGACCGCTTCCTGGTCGTCATGGCCGGGTCCAAGATCACCTCGGAGTACCACTTCCTCGACGCCGACGACCCCGACGCAGGCTGGCAGGTCTTCGCCGAGCGCGTCGAGGGGCTGGAGTACTCCCTCGACCACGCGGTCGTCGCCGGCGAGGACGTCTTCGTCGTCACGCACAACGCCACCGGCCCGGACTTCGAGATCGGCCTGGCGCCGGTCGCCCCCACCCCCGCGGCCGGCTGGCGTCCCCTGGTCCCGCACCGGGCGTCGGTCCGGATCGAGGACGTCGACGCGTTCGCCAGTCACCTGGTGGTGCACCAGCGCAGCGACGGACTGACCCAGCTGCGCATCCTCGAGCTCGGGCCCGACGGCGTCACCGACGACTACCTGGTCGGCTTCGACGACGAGATCTACACCGTCGGCTCCGGCGGCAACCCCAACTTCCACCAGCCGACCGTGCGCATCGGCTACACGACGCTCGCCGTCCCCGCGTCGGTGCATGACTACGACGTCCGCACCCGCGAGCTGACGCTGCTGCGGCGTACGCCCGTGCTCGGCGGCTACGACCCTGCCGACTACGAGGAGCACCGCCTGTGGGCCGTCGCCGACGACGGCGCACGGGTCCCGATCTCGCTGGTCGTGCGCTCGGGCGCCCGCACCGACGGCCCGGTCCCGGTGCTGCTCTACGGCTACGGCTCCTACGAGGTCTCGATCGACCCCTACTTCTCGATCGCCCGGCTGGCCCTGCTCGACCGCGGCGCCGCCTTCGCGATCGCGCACGTGCGCGGTGGGGGCGAGATGGGCCGGCACTGGTACGACGACGGCAAGATGACCAAGAAACAGCACACGTTCTCCGACTTCATCGCGTGCGCGCGCCACCTGGTCGACACCGGCTGGGCCAGCACCGACACCCTGGTCGCGGAGGGCGCGAGCGCCGGCGGCCTGCTGATGGGCGCCGTGGTCAACCAGGCCCCTGAGCTGTTCGCCGGCATCGTGGCGGGCGTCCCGTTCGTCGACGCCCTCACCACCATGCTCGACTCGACGCTGCCGCTGACCGTCACGGAGTACGACGAGTGGGGCAATCCCGAGGCCGACGCCGAGGTCTACGCGAGCATGGCGGCGTACGCGCCCTACGACAACGTGAGCGACCAGGCCTACCCGCCGATCCTCGCCGAGACCTCCCTCAATGACACCCGCGTGCTCTACGTCGAGCCGGCCAAGTGGGTGGCGAAGCTGCGGGCCACCGGTGCGGACCTGCGCCCCGACGTCCTGCTGCGCTGCGAGATGTCCGGCGGTCACGGCGGGGTGTCGGGTCGCTACAAGTCCTGGCACGACCGGGCCTTCACCCTGGCCTGGATCCTGGACCGGATGGGCCTCGCCGCGGCGACCCCCTCGGCGCCCGCCCCATCCGCAACGGCGGCGGCACCGAAGACCCCGTGACGGGCTGGCCCTGAGAAGTCCCTGAGAGTTGGCGCGCTGCGCAACTCGCGGGAGCGCTCGAGCGTCCTTCCTGCTGAAAGCTCAACGTTTGCCGGAGGAATCCTGCGGACAAGGTGAGCGTTGAACCAGTCGTGGCGCAGGCACCCTGCGATCACAGGCACAGAGGAGGGGTCCGCATGGCACGCACTGCAACCAGGACGCGGGAGATCGAGGGTCGCGACAGCGTCGGTCTCTACCTCGACGAGATCGCGCGCACTCCCCTCCTCGACGCGATCACCGAGGTCGAGCTCTCCAAGACCATCGAGGCCGGCCTGATGGCCGAGCAGCTCCTCGCCGAGGGCCGGGTCGGACGCCGCAAGGGTGGTGCGCCGATGTCGGCCACCCAGGCCGAGCTCGAGTGGCTCGCCGAGCAGGGTCAGATCGCCATCGACACCTTCGTGACCGCCAACCTGCGCCTGGTCGTCTCGATCGCGCGCAAGTACGGCCGGGCGCAGATGCCGATGCTCGACCTGATCCAGGAGGGCAACACCGGTCTGATCCGGGCGGTCGAGAAGTTCGACTACACCAAGGGCTACAAGTTCTCGACGTACGCGACGTGGTGGGTCCGCCAGGCCATCACGCGAGGCATCGCGCAGCAGGCCCGTGTGGTCCGGCTGCCCGTGCACGTCGTCGAGGAGCTCAACCAGGTGGGCGGGGCTCGCCGCACCCTGGAGCGCCAGCTCGGCCGCGATCCCGACCCGCAGGAGATCGCGGCCGAGCTCGGCATGGAGGTCGAGCGGGTCCTCGACCTGATGGCGTGGGGCCGTGAGCACGTCAGCCTCGACACCCCGGTCGACGAGGACGGCGACACCTCGCTGGGCGACCTGATGGCCCAGGAGACCTCGCCGAGCCCCGACCTGACGGTGCTCGACGTCGAGTCCCGCGAGCGCCTCAACAGCCTGGTCGGTCAGCTCGACGAGCGGGCCGCCGACATCATCCGCTCGCGCTACGGTCTGGTCGACGGACGCCAGCACAAGCTGGCCGACATCGGCGTCAAGCACGGCATCTCCGCCGAGCGGGTGCGCCAGCTCGAGCGGGAGGCGCTGCAGAAGCTGCGCCGCTTCGCCGACCCGGACCTCGCCGCCTAGGTGTGATCCCTAGGCCCGGGCGACTCCCTGGGCCACCAGCTCCTCGAAGACCTCCGTCACCCGGTGACGGAGGTCTTCGAGCGTCCCGGTGTTGTCGATCGGGTGGGTCGCGATCGCGCGCCGGTCCTCGCGGCTCGCCTGCGCGGCGATCCGCGACTCGGCGTCCTCGAGCGTCCAGCCCCGGTCGCGCAGCATCCGCTCCACCTGCACCTCCCGGGGCACGTCGACGACCACGACCGCGTCGAACTCCGCGGCCCGACCCGACTCGGCCAGCAGCGGGATGTCGTGGACGACCACGCCGTCGGCGGGAGCGGCAGCCTCCAACTCGGCGTACCGCTCGAAGATCAGCGGGTGCACGATCGCCTCGAGCCGTCGTCGGGCGCTCTCGTCGCCGAACACCAGTCGGCCCATCGCCGGCCGGTCGAGGTCGCCCTCGGCAGTGAGCAGCTCGGGTCCGAACTCCTCGACGACCCGCGCCAACCCCGGCGTCCCGCGCTCGACCACCTCCCTGGCCAGCACGTCGCCGTCGATGATGGTGGCGCCGAGGTCGGCCAACATCGCCGAGACCGTGCTCTTGCCCGAGGCCA
>WLIH01000071.1 GCA_009702305.1 Actinomycetota bacterium
GCGCATCGTCGGCGTCCATCGACTCGAGATCGACGTTGACGCCGTCCCAGCCGCCGTCGCTGGCGTGGCCCGCGACCGCCTCGGCCACCCGGGCGATCTTGCGCTCGTCGGCGAGCATCCGCGCGACCGCCTCGCTGTCGAAGCCGCCGAGCCGGTTGCTGTAGTTGCTGAGCAGCAGCTCGGCGCGCAGCCCCTCGTCGTGCGCGGTCGCCACCAGGCGGCGCAGGTCGGCGGTGGGCCGCGACACCGATCCGCCGCGGGCGGTGATGCTCACACCGGCGACGGTGAGCGTGCTGAGGCCGGGGGCGTTGCGGGCTATCAGCGCGTCGTTGGCGCTGCCGAGGGCGTAGCCGGTGACCACCAGCGGGGTCGCGGGCTCGGCGCCCGCCCGGGCGGGGTCGGCACCGCCGACCAGGGCGCCGGCGCCGGCGAGGCACCCGGCGAGGAGGACGGTGAGAGCACGTCGCAGCATCGGTCCACTGTAGGGGCTGGGCGCCGTACGCTGCGCGGATGAATCGGTTCGGGTGCGTTGTGCTGGTCGACCGACGCGGGTGGATCCTGCTGCAGGAGCGCGACGAGCACCCGGTGATCGACCCGGAGACGTGGTCGCTCAGCGGCGGGCACCTCGAGGAGGGCGAGGATCCAGCCGTCGGCGCGACCCGCGAGCTGGCCGAGGAGACCGGCATCGTGCTGACCCCGAGCGAGGTCACACCGGTGGGCGACTTCGACGTGTTCCACCAGGCCTACGGCAGCCTCGACCGGTTGAGCGTCTTCGCCGCGGCCACCGCCCTCGCTGATGAGGACGTGATCCTGGGCGAGGGCCGCCAGATCGTGTTCGTCGAGCCGGGCCGGGCGTTGCAGCTCGAGCTGAGCGCAGCGGCCAGGATCGTCGTGCCGACGTTCCTCGCCTCGACGCTCTACGCCGACCTCGCCGCGAGGGCGAGGTCGGCGTAGGGGACTCGGACCTGCGTCAGCCGAGCAGCCGGGCCAGCGGCTTCACCGTGACGGCACCGACCCGGGAGCGGCTTGTGTTGCCGAGTCGGTCGGTCGCGATCACGTCGATGCGGTAGCGCCTGGCCGCCGACGAGGTGTTGGCCGGTGCCTTCCAGCTGCCGACGAAGGCACCCAGATCGCCGAGCGGCAGCTCGATGCGCTGGACCTGACCGTCGGGGCCGGTGATCTGGGCGCTGACGCTGCGGAGCCCGTCGGCGTCGTAGGCGACGCCGATCACGGCGACGACACCCAAGCCCGGCAGCACGGGCGTGCTCAGACGCAGCTCCTGGGTCTCTGGGCCCTCGCCCTCGCCCTCGCCGTCGCCCTCGCCGTCACCGTCGCCGTCGTCCGGCTGTCCGGCCACGGTCACGGTGCCCACCGCCTGCGAGACGGTGGTGCCGTTGCAGCCGGTGATCTGGGCAGTCACGCCCCAGACCTCGGGGTCGGTCGTGGTGTTCTGCCGGAAGCTGACGTCCGCGCGGTAGGTCGTGCCGCCGGCGTAGTACAACTGGACCGTCTGGCCCTCGCCGCCGGAGAGGAACACGTCGGCGTAGGCCATGGTGATGCCGTAGTCGTCGCCGGCCTCGACCTCGATCACCGCGTTTCCGCCCTCGGCGGGGAGCTCGGTCGGGGACAGGTTCGTGGAGATGAAGTACGCGTTGTTGTAGCAGCCACCGCCGTCGCCGCCACCGCCGTCGCCGCCACCACCGCCGTCGCCGCCACCGCCGTCGCCGCCACCACCACCGCCGTCGCCGCCACCGTCGCCTCCGCCGCCGTAGGACTCGTCCCCGGCGACCGTCACGACGCCGGCACCCGTCGAGGCCTGCTGTCCGATGCTGTCGGTCGCGGTCACGGTGATCGAGTAGCTCTGGGCGCCGGCATTGAAGTTCGAGGGTGCGAACCAGGTCGAGGAGTACTCGCTCTCGTTGCCGCTCGGGTAGAGCGGGACGGAGTCGACCGGGCCGCCGCCCGAGTCGGTGATGTAGGCAGTGACGTCGGTGATGCCTCCGGGCGCGGGGTCGGAGGCGTAGGCCGTGAGCGTGACCTGTCCGCCGCCGGAGCCGAACTCCGTCGGCGACGCGGACGCGCTGACGGAGGGGAACTCGTCGAACTGGGGCTGGCCCTCGACGTCGATCGACCCGACGATCTCCAGGGTCTCGCCGCCGGCGGCGTCGCTCGCACTGATCTCGACGCTGTGGTTGACCTGGCCGTCCGTGTAGTTGGCCGGGATGTCGACGGTGCCCTGGTAGATGCCGTCCGAGGCGTCGCCGTCGGTGCGGGTGAGCTCCGCGCCCACCTGCCCGCCGGTGGCGAGGTTGACGGTGGCTCCCACGGCGGCGGTGTCGTCAGCCGACACCACGCGGACCGAGAGCAGCACCTGCCCACCTTCGTAGGCCAGGGTGGACGGGGATGCGCTGAACTGGCTGAGCTGCGGCGGCTCCTCGCTCGAGGCGAGGGCGGGTGAGGCCACCAGGACGGCTCCGAGGACCAGCGACAGCAGGGTGACGGCCAGGGATCGGGGGCGGGAACGGACGGTCGAGAGAGTCGGGGGGGTCGACATTGAGCACCTCCAGGGGTCCGCGGCAGGCTACTGACAGTGGTGTCGACCTGCCATGGCCCTAACGGACTACCGGTGACGGTGGTCACCTGCGCGGTGGTGCGGCACGCTGGAGAGATGAGCACTCCCTCTCCGTCGGCATCCTTCTCCGTCCACCCGGTCGGCGGTCCGGGCGCCGAGGACGTCGTCGTCGGACTCAGCGGTCGCGACGAGGGAGCGGTGTACACCGGCACCGAGGACGGCGCGATCGTCCGGATCTCCCATGACGGTCGGCAGGTCCACCGGGTGGCGGAGACGGGTGGGCGCCCCCTCGGTCTCGAGATCGACGGCGACGGCCGCCTCCTGGTCTGCGACGCGCATCGCGGACTGCTGCGGGTCGACCCGGCCAGCGGCTCGGTCGAGCCGGTGCTCGCCGAGGTCGACGGCACCCCGATGCGCTTCTGCAACAACGCCGCGATCGGGCGCGACGGCACCGTGTGGTTCAGCGACTCCTCGACCAGGTTCGGCATCGAGCGCTGGAAGGACGACTTCGTGCAGGCCACCCGCACCGGCCGACTGCTGCGCCTGGACCTCGACGGCACCGTCACGCTGCTGCTCGACGGCCTCGCGTTCGCCAACGGGGTCGCCCTGGCCGCCGACGAGTCGTACGTCGCCGTGGCCGAGACCGGCGCCCGCACCGTCGTACGCCTGTGGCTGAGCGGGGAGCGGGCCGGTGAACGCGACCTGCTGGTCGACGACCTGCCCGGTTACCCCGACAACATCGCCCGAGGCAGCGACGGCCTGATCTGGGTCTCGATCGCGAGCCCTCGCGACCCGTTCGTCGAGCGCATCCAGACCGGCCCCGCCTGGCTGCGCCGCCAGGTGACCAGGATCCCCGAGCGACTGCAGCCCAAGCCGAAGCACACGACCCGGGTGCAGGCCTACGACGACGCGGGCCGGCTGGTGCACGACTGCGACGTCGATGCGCCGGACTACCACATGGTCACCGGGGTACGAGAGCACGAGGGGCGGGTGTGGATGGGCAGCCTCCACGAGCCGGCCGTGGCCGTGCTGACGCTGGATCGCTGAGGCCAGGTCGTAAACTCCCCGTCATGGGTCTCCTCGAGTCGATCAGCGGTCCGCGCGACCTGCGCGGGCTGGCCGACGACCAGCTGAGCACGCTCTGCACCGAGATCCGCGACCTGATGGTCCGCACCTGCTCGCGCACGGGCGGTCACCTCGGCCCCAATCTCGGGGTCGTCGAGCTCACCGTGGCCATCCACCGGGTCTTCGACTCCCCGCACGACCGGGTGGTCTTCGACACCGGGCACCAGACCTACGTGCACAAGATCCTCACGGGCCGCGCCGGCGACTTCGCGGGCCTGCGGCAGGAGGGCGGGCTGAGCGGCTACCCCAGCCAGGTCGAGTCCGATCACGACATCGTCGAGAACTCCCACGCCTCGACCGCGCTCAGCTATGCCGACGGCCTCGCCAAGGCGTACGCGATCCGCGGCGAGTCGCGCCACGTGGTCTCGGTGATCGGTGACGGCGCGCTGACCGGCGGGATGGCCTGGGAGGCCCTCAACAACATCGCGATCGCCAAGGACAGCCGGCTGGTCATCGTCGTCAACGACAACGGTCGCTCCTACACGCCCACGATCGGCGGCCTGGCCAACGCCCTCACCTCGCTGCGCACCAACCCGCGCTACGAGCAGGTGCTCGACCTGGTCAAGAAGCGGCTCAATGCCGTACCGGGCGTCGGCCCGGCGGCCTACGACGCCCTGCACGCCATGAAGAAGGGCGTCAAGGACGCCCTCGCCCCGCAGGGCCTCTTCGAGGACCTCGGGCTCAAGTACGTCGGCCCCGTCGACGGCCACGACCGGGTGGCGATGGAGCAGGCCCTGACGCAGGCCAAGCGCTTCGGCGGGCCCGTGATCGTGCACGCTCTCACCCGCAAGGGCTACGGCTACGACGCCGCGGAGCGCCACGAGGCCGACCAGTTCCACTCACCGGGTCCCTTCGACATCGACAGCGGCGACGAGATGCCGAAGTCGCGTATCTGGACCGACGTCTTCTCCGACGAGATGGTCCGCCTCGGCGAGCGTCGGCGCGACATCGTGGCGATCACGGCGGCGATGATGCACCCGGTCGGGCTGCACCAGTTCCAGGCGCGCTTCCCCCAGCGCACCTTCGACGTCGGGATCGCCGAGCAGCACGCCGCGACCTCGGCCGCCGGGCTCGCCCTCGGTGGGCTGCACCCGGTGGTCGCGGTCTACGCCACCTTCCTCAACCGCGCGTTCGACCAGGTGCTGATGGACGTCGCCCTGCACCGCTGCGGTGTCACCTTCGTGCTCGACCGGGCCGGCGTGACCGGCGACGACGGCGCCAGCCACAACGGCATGTGGGACATGTCGTTCCTGCAGGTCGTGCCCGGGCTGCGTCTCGCCGCGCCCCGCGACGCCGTACGCCTGCGCGAGCTGCTCTCCGAGGCGGTCGACGTCGACGACGCCCCCACCGTGCTGCGCTTCCCGAAGGGCCCGCCGCCGGCCGACATCGACGCCGTCGGACGCGTCGGCGGGGTCGACGTGCTGGTCCGCACGGGCACCAAGGACGTGCTCGTCGTGGCCGTCGGCGCGATGGCGACGACCGCGGTCGACGTGGCCGAGCGACTCGTCGCGCAGGGCATCGGGGTGACCGTCGTCGACCCGCGCTGGGTCAAGCCGGTCGATCCGGCCCTGATCGGGCTCGCCGCCGAGCACCGGCTGGTCGTGAGCATCGAGGACAACGGTGTCGTCGGCGGCTGCGGCGCCGTGCTGCTGCAGACGCTCAACGAGGCCGGGGTGCGCACCCCCTTCCGGCTGCACGGCATCCCGCAGGAGTTCCTCGGTCACGCCAAGCGGGCCGCCATCCTCGACCGGATCGGCCTCAGCCCCCAGGCGATCGCCCGCGGGATCGTCGAGGACGTCGCCCTGCGCTCCGGCTCCGACGTCGGCGACCCGGTGAGCCCGTCGGGTGACCGCACTGCCTGAGCCTGCGTGGGTGGCCCGTCTCGGAGCGTCACTCGTGCTGCTGCTGGCGACCACCAGCTGCTCCCTGCTGCCCGGCGACGACCCGAGCACCACGACGTCGTCGACCGTCGCGCCCTCAGCGCCGACGGCCGTGGTCACCGAGCTGCGCCGGGTGCTGGACCGACGCGCCGAGTCGCTGCTCGCCCGGGACCGCACGGCGTTCGAGCGGACGCTCACCACGGCGCAGACCGACGCGGCGTTCGCGCGTGAGCAGGCGACGTACTTCGACAACCTGGCCCAGCTCCCGCTCGCCGAGCTCGCCTATACCGTGCGCGCCCAGGACCTGGTCCGCGAGGGCGACGCCTACCGGGTCGTCGTCGCGACGAGCCTGCAGCTCGACGGCTTCGATGCGGTGCCGGTCACGACCCGCGACCGCTTCCTCTTCGTGCCCGGTCGGCGAGACGGCGTGCTGCGGATCGCGTCCACCTCCGACCCGGAGTGGGAGCAGCGCAACGGCGCGGGCCTGCAGCCCTGGGACCTCGGGCCGATCGAGGTGCGCAACGAGGCCGGCATCCTCACGATCCTCGACGCCGGGAGCGCGGCGCGGGCCGCCGACCTGCTCTACTCCGTGCGGCGCGGGATCGCCGACGTCTCGGCTCTGGTGCCGTACGACTGGAGCCACACCGTCGTGGTCTACGCCCTGTCGGACCCGGCCTTCCTCGACAGCATCGAGGACCCGCCCGGTGGCGACCCGGAGCTGCTCGACGGTGTCGCCTTCCCGGTGTACGCCGACGCACCCGACGGGGGAGCGCCGGTGCTCGCGTCGATGCGGTTCGCGCTGAACCCGCGCACCCTCGGACAGGTCGGTCCCGAGGTCGATCGCCTGGTGCGCCACGAGCTGACGCACGTGGCCCTCGGCGAGCACGACGACCAGGTGCCGGTGTGGCTCAGCGAGGGGCTCGCTGAGTACGTCTCGGCACAGCCGATGGCGCCTGAGGACCGTTCGCTGCCCACCGCCGCCCTCGCCTTCGCCGAGGCGCAGCCCACGACGATGCCGGCCGACGAGACGTTCAACGACGCCGACGCCGGCGAGCACTACGGGCTCGCGTGGTGGGCGTGCGAGTACCTCGCATCGTCCTACGGCCCCGACGTGCTGTGGTCGTTGCTCGACGCCCTGGCCGACGGCTCGGACCCCGACACGGCGCTGCAGGACCGGGTCGGGCTCGACCAGGCGCATCTCGCCCGGCGGGCCGCGAGGCTGCTGGTGGCGACGTACCGCTGATCTGGGCGGGCTGGAGGAACGCGGCTGTGGGAATATCGTGACCCCGCGCGGTGCTCGGCTCACCGCCACCCGATCACCCACCGCGCGACCAACTGGAGAGGAACACCGTGCCCGGATCCCGCTTGGTGCACATCGTCGACGAGGTCCCCGAGCTCGACGAGTCACCGGAGCAGCACCTGACGATGGTGCTGGTGCTGGACGGGTTCCTGGATGCGGGCAACGCCGCCGCCCGTGCCGCGCAGCACCTGGTCGACCTCGGCGACGGCTCCATCACCGGAGCCGTGGGCGGGGCCGGCAGCCGGGTGGTCGCGACCTTCGACGTCGACCAGCTGCACGACTACCGTGCGCGGCGGCCCCCGATGTCGTTCCTGCAGGATCACTACGCCTCCTACGAGGCGCCGCGGCTGGTCGTGCGGTTGCTGCGCGACAGCGGCGGCACGCCGTACCTGCTGCTCCACGGCCCCGAGCCCGACATCCGCTGGGAGGCCTTCGCCAAGGCGGTCCGCAAGGTGGTCGAGCGCTTCGGCGTGACCCGCGTCGTCGGGATGGGGTCGGTGCCGATGGCCGTGCCGCACTCGCGTCCGATCGCGATCACCCAGCACGCCAACAACACCGATCTGCTCACCGGCGAGAGCCCGTGGCGCGGCGAGCTCCGGATCCCCAGCAGCGCCCAGGCATTGCTCGAGATCCGGCTGGGCGAGTGGGGTCACGACGCGATGGGCTTCGTCGCGCACATCCCGCACTACCTCGCGCAGCTCGACTACCCGCAGGCCGCGGCGGTGCTGCTCGAGCAGGTGGAGCTCGCGGGTCGCCTCACCGTCGACCTGTCGGGCCTGCGCGCCGAGGCCGAGGACCGCGAGGTCGAGATCGCCCGCTACCTCGCCTCCAACAGCGACCTCAACGACGTCGTCGAGGCGCTCGAGCGCCAGTACGACGCCTTCGAGCGGGCCGAGGAGTCCGGCAGCAGCCTGCTGGCCGAGGACCAGCCGCTGCCGACGGGCGAGGAGATCGGCAAGCAGTTCGAGCAGTTCCTCGCCGGTCTCGAGGGGCCTGACTCCGACGACCGGGACCTCTGAGGTGCCACGCAACGCCGACGAGCTGATGGCCCTGCTGGATCTGGAGACGATCGACGACAACCTCTTCCGGGGCATCCAGCTGCCGTCGATGCTGCCGCGGGTCTTCGGCGGTCAGGTCGCGGCGCAGGCGCTGGTCGCCGCCGACCGGACGATGGACCCGGCGTACGCCGTGCACTCGCTGCACGCCTACTTCCTGCAGCCGGGCGACACCTCGATGCCGATCGTCTACGACGTCGAGGCGCTGCGGGACGGACGCTCGTTCGCCACCCGACGGATCCTGGCGCGTCAGCACGGGCGCCCGATCTTCGTGATGACCGCCGACTTCCAGCGCCCGGCCCAGGGCCGCGAGCACCAGGACACGATGCCGACGGTGCCGGCCCCCGCGGACTGCATCGATCCGCGCGCGGTGATCCGGGGCGAGGACGGCGGGTTCGACGAGTGGGACGTCATCGACTTCCGCTATGTCGGCAGCTCCCACGACCTGCTGCCGCCCGACCCCGAGCGCCCGGGTCGGCAGCAGTTCTGGCTCCGGATCGCGCAGGACCTGCCTGACGACCCGAAGCTGCACGCGGCGGCGTTCACCTATGCCTCCGACATGACGCTGATGGGAGCGGCGCTGGCCCCCCACGGGCTGCGGATCGGCGGGCCGCACACGATGGTGGCCTCGCTGGACCATGCGGTGTGGTTCCACCGCCCGTTCCGCCCCGACGACTGGTGGCTCTACGACCAGGTCTCGCCGTCCGGCTCGGGGGAGCGTGGCC
>WLIH01000072.1 GCA_009702305.1 Actinomycetota bacterium
GACACCAAGGACGTCACGACGCTGGGTCGCGGTGCCTCCGACACGACGGCCGTCGCGCTCGCCGCGGCCCTCGGTGCCGAGGTGTGCGAGATCTACACCGACGTGTCGGGCGTCTTCACCGCCGACCCCCGCATCGTCCCGGCCGCGCGCAAGCTGGACCGGGTCTCGACCGAGGAGATGCTGGAGATGGCCGCCTCCGGCGCCAAGATCCTCCACCTGCGCTGCGTCGAGTACGCCCGGCGCTACGGCGTGCCGATCCACGTCCGCACGTCCTTCGACTACCAGGAGGGCACCTGGATCGTGCCCGACAACCACCCAGGAGCAGAGACCATGGAGCAGGCGATCATCTCGGGCGTTGCCCACGACCGCTCGGAGGCCAAGATCACCGTCGTCGGCGTCCCGGACAAGGTCGGCGAGGCCGCTCGGATCTTCGAGACGCTCGCGGCCAGCGAGGTCAACATCGACATGGTCGTCCAGAACGTCTCGGCGGCGACCACCGGGCTGACCGACATCTCGTTCACCCTGCCGCGGACCGACGGTCAGAGCGCGATGGGTGCGCTGGCCCGCATCCAGGACGAGGTCGGCTACGAGAAGCTGCTCTACGACGACCAGGTCGGCAAGGTCTCGCTCATCGGTGCCGGCATGCGCTCGCACCCGGGCATCACCGCGAAGTTCTTCTCCGCGCTCGCCGCCGCCGGTGTCAACATCGAGATGATCTCGACCTCCGAGATCCGGATCTCGGTCATCGTCGACGAGGCGCAGGTCAACACCGCCGTCCAGGCGACCCACACGGCGTTCGACCTCGACGCCGCCGAGGTCGAGGCCGTCGTCTACGGAGGGACCGGACGATGACCTCCCCCGTGAGCGGCGTGCGCATCGGCGTCGTGGGCGCCACCGGCCAGGTCGGGGTCGCCATGCGCCAGATCCTGGAGCAGCGCGGCTTCCCCGTCTCCGAGATCCGCTTCTTCGCCTCGGCCCGCTCTGCGGGCAGCGTGCTGTCGTACGCCGGGCGCGAGATCACCGTCGAGGACGCCGCCACCGCGGACCCCAGCGGCCTCGACATCGCGCTCTTCTCGGCCGGTGCGACCACCTCGCGCGCCCTGGCGCCGAAGTTCGCCGAGGCCGGCGCGATGGTCGTCGACAACTCATCGGCCTTCCGGATGGACCCCGACATCCCGCTCGTGGTCTCCGAGGTCAACCCCGAGGCCATCGCCGAGGCCCGCAAGGGCATCATCGCCAACCCCAACTGCACCACGATGGCCGCGATGCCGGTGCTCAAGCCGCTGCACGACGAGGCCGGGCTGGTGCGGCTGATCGCCTCGACCTACCAGGCCGTGTCCGGCTCCGGTGTCGCCGGCGTCGAGGAGCTCGCCTCCCAGGTCGAGTCGGCCGGCGACAAGGCGCGTGAGCTGGCCTACGACGGCTCGGCCGTCGCGTTCCCCGAGCCCTCGAAGTACGCCCGCACCATCGCCTACAACGTGCTGCCGCTGGCCGGCTCCATCGTCGACGACGGTCTCTTCGAGACCGACGAGGAGCAGAAGCTGCGCAACGAGTCGCGCAAGATCCTCTCCATCCCGGACCTGCGAGTCTCGGGGATCTGCGTGCGGGTGCCGGTCTTCACCGGTCACTCGCTGGCGATCAACGCGGAGTTCGCCGCCGAGTTGACCGTGGCCCGAGCCCAGGAGCTGCTCGCCTCCGCCCCGGGGGTCGAGCTCAGCGACATCCCGAACCCGTTGCAGGCCGCCGGCCAAGACCCGTCCTATGTCGGCCGGATCCGCCAGGACCCGGGCGTCGACGGCAACCGCGGTCTCGCGCTCTTCATCAGCAACGACAACCTGCGCAAGGGTGCCGCCCTCAACACCGTGCAGATCGCCGAGCTGCTCGCCGCCCGATGACCCGCTGAGACGGCGCTAGTTTCCGGCTGCTGCGGGACACTCGCGCCGACTCACGTGTCGGTGGGGTCGACGAGGGCGCTCGTCACCCAGTGCGCGGCAAGGAAGCTCAGCACCGCGACGGCCGGGATGACGACGATCATCTGCGGGTCGAGCAGGTCGTCGACGAGGAACAGCAGGGCGATGACGCAGGTCAGGCCGATGCCGAGGAAGCTGATGCTGACGGGGTCGGCGACCCGCAGGAGGCGCAGCACGCCGCCGCCGAGCAGGACCATCGCGGCCATGATGCCCACGAGCAGCAGGAAGCCGGGGCCGCCACAGGACGACGTGCCGCGCACGACCTCGCACAGTCGCAGCGAGGCGGCGGTGAGGCCGACGGTGCCGGCGCCGGCCAGCAGGCCGGCCGAGCCGACAGCGAGACGCACCGGCACTCCGCGCCGAGCCACTCGCTCCTGGGGCAGCTCCTGGAGCACTTCGTCGACGAAGAGCGGGCTGGCGCTGCGGGCCGCTGTCGCCTCGGCGTCCGGCGCGGCAGGGAGGACGACGGTGGGCTGCTCGGGGGCCGGGTCGGGCGTCGCTTCCACGGCAGGTCGCGTCGAACGCCGGCGGAAACGGAGGCGCGGGGGTGCGATCGAGGGACCGTCCGGGGTGGTGTCGTCGTCGGCCATGGCGACCAGTCTGACAGAGGACCGCAGGGCCCCCGAAATGCAGCGAAGGCCCGGATCCGTTGCCGGATCCGGACCACACTGTCGGGCTGACAGGATTTGAACCTGCGGCCTCGTCGTCCCGAACGACGCGCGCTACCAAGCTGCGCCACAGCCCGATCATGGGTCTCGCCGAAGCTCGGCCCACAAGCACGGGAGCATACCCGAGCAGGGTCGGCGGCTCCGAATCGGTCTCGTCGATCAGAGCCGCGCCGTGAGGGTCAGCAGCGTCGCCTCGGGTCGGCAGGCGACCCGGATGCGGGTGTACGGGTTGGTGCCCAGTCCGGCCGAGACGTGCAGCCACGACGACCCCGGGTCGCCGGGGTGGGAGTCGGCCGGGTGGCGGTGCAGGCCCTTGGCCCGGGCGCGGTCGAGATCGCAGTTGGTGGCGAGGGCGCCGATGCCCGGCACGCAGATCTGGCCGCCGTGGGTGTGTCCGGCGAGCACGGCGTCGTAGCCGTCGGCGGCGAAGGCGTCCAGGACGCGGAGGTACGGCGCGTGCGCGACCCCCAGGCGGAGGTCCGCGTCGGCGTCGGCCGGGCCGGCGACCTCGTCGAGCCGGTCGTAGGACAGGTGCGGATCGTCGACGCCGGCCAGGGCGAGGGTGGTCTCGCCGACGACGAGCCGAGCTCGGGTGTTGGTCAGGTCGAGCCAGCCGCGGCCGGTGAAGGTCGCCTTGAGCTCGGGCCACGGCAGCTGCGGGGTGTCGACGTGGCGCTTGCCGTTGTCCGGCATCAGGTAGCGCACGGGGTTGCGCATCCCCGGCGCGAAGTAGTCGTTGGACCCCAGCACGTAGATGCCGGGGACGTCGAGCAGGGCGCCGAGGGCGTCGCGCACCACCGGCACGGCGTCGCGGTGGGAGAGGTTGTCGCCGGTGTTGACGACGAGGTCGGGCTGGAGCGATGCGAGCCCGGCGAGCCACTCCTGCTTGCGTCGCTGGCCCGGGGTCATGTGCAGGTCGGAGAGGTGGAGCACCCGCAGCGGCCGCTGGCCCGGGGGCAACGCGGGCACCTCGACCCGACGCAGCGTGTAGGCACGGGCCTCCGCCGCGGCGTACGCCGTCAGGGCCGCCCCGGCGAGCGCGCCGGCGCCGGCCGTGCGCGCGACAATCCGGGTGAGGCTCACCGGGCAAGGCTGCCACAATGGCCGCCATGAGCCTCAAGGACCGTCTGCGCGCCGACCTGACCACCGCCATCAAGGCGCGCGACGAGATCGGCTCCTCCACGCTGCGCATGGTGCTGACCGCGGTCACCAATGCCGAGGTCAGCGGCAAGGAGGCGCGGGTGCTCAGCGACGACGAGGTGGTGACCGTGCTGTCCAGCGAGGCCAAGAAGCGGCGCGAGGCCGCGACGGCGTTCGAGGACGGCGGCCGAGCCGAGATGGCCGCCAAGGAGAAGGCGGAGGCGGCCGTGATCGCGGCCTACCTGCCCGAGCAGCTCTCGGAGGTCGAGATCGCGGCGATCGTGACCGCCGCCGTGGAGTCGGCCGGCGCCGCCGGCGAGGGCATGAAGGCCATGGGCAAGGTCATGGGCATCGTGCAGCCCCAGGTCAAGGGCCGCGCCGACGGCGGTGCCGTCGCCGCGGAGGTGCGCCGCCAGCTCGGCTGAGCCACGGACCATCGAGGAGGGCCGGACTAGCGTCCGCCGTTGCCGCGTCCGCCGTTGCCGCGTCCGCCGTTGCCCCGGCCGTCGCCCGTGCCGTCTCCGTTGCCGCCACCGCCACCGCCACCGCCACCGGTGCTGCGGGGCGGGTTGCCGGTGGAGGTGTAGATGAAGACCGAGGTCGAGGACGGGATCGATGCGCCGGCGCCGGGCGAGGTGTAGGCGACCGTGCCGGCGGCGTAGCCGGAGGGGCGCGGTCCGCCGACCGACGGCGTGAAGCCGGCCTCGATCAGGGCCCGCTGGGCGTCGCCGACGCTCATGCCGGCCACGGACGGGACGGTGGTGATCACGCCGGCGACGCTGTCGGCCGACGGCGAGACGAACTCCTCGTCCTCGAGGGTGTCGTCGATGACCTGCATCGCATCGCCCCAGATCGGGCCGGCCACGGTGGAGCCGAAGGCGGAGTAGATCGGCGAGCCGCCGACCACCTGGCCGTTGAGGGTCACCCAGCCGCCGTCGGCGTTGGCGCCGGCGACCATCGCCGCACCGGCGAGGTTGGCGGTGTAGCCGACGTACCAGACCGACATGTTGGAGTCGGTCGTGCCGGTCTTGGCGGCGCTGTCCTGGTCGAGGCCGAGGCCCGCGCCGTAGCCGAAGCCGCCCGGCTCCTGCACCCCGCGCAGCACGTCGTTGACGGCGTCGGCGGTCGAGGCCTCCATCACCTGACGGCACTGGGCGGGATAGCTCTTGATGATCGTCCCGTTGGCGTCCTCGATGGCCGTCACCGGGCGCGACTTGCAGTGCAGGCCCCGCGCGGCGAAGGTCGCGTAGGCCTCCGCCATCTCCAGCGGGCTGACGCTGGCGACGCCGAGGGTGAACGACGGCACCATCTCGGTGTCCTTGTCGGTGAGCTCGATGCCCATCTTGCGCGCCAGCCGGAAGGGGTCGCAGAGTCCGGTGCGCTGCTCGAGCTGGGCGTAGAAGGTGTTGACCGACTCGCGCGTGCCCGAGTAGAGGTCGAACGTGCCGTAGCCCGTCGAGTTGCTCGGAGTCCACGGGGTCGAGACGGGGTAGTAGCCGCCGCCGCAGACCTTGAACGTGTCCTGGTCGAGGGAGATCGTCTGCGGTGAGCTGATCCGGGTGGTGAGCGGGATGCCCTGCTCGATCGCCGCGGCCAGCACGAACGCCTTGAACGTCGACCCGGGCTGGAAGCCCGCCGAGTCGCCGTACTCCTGCGGGACGATGTAGTTGAGGTAGGTCTCGCCGAGCGCCTTGTTGCGGCCCATCGGGCGGGACTGGGCCACCGCGCGCACCTCGCCGGTGCCGGGCTCGACGAGGGCGAGGGCGCCGATCGCGGTGTCCTGCGGGTCGACGTGGCTCGACACCGAGGCGTCGGCCGCCTGCTGGTCGGCCAGGTCGATCGTGGTGCGGATGGTGAGGCCGCCGGCGTAGAGCAGGCGCTTGCGCTCCTTGGCGCTCTTGCCCAGCGCCGGGTCCTTCATGAGGTAGCTGAGCACGTAGTCGCAGAAGAACGGCGCCGCCGAGTAGACGCACCCGTTGCTGGTCGGCTGCGGGTCCAGCCCCAGGTCCTGCTTCTTGGTGTTCTCGGCCTTGCGCTCGGTGATGACCTGCAGCTCGGCCATCCGGTCCAGCACGACGTTGCGACGCTCGAGCGCCCGGTCGGGGGCGTTGGTGGGGTCGTAGCCGGTGGGGTTCTTGACCAGCCCCGCCAGCATCGCTGACTGGGGGAGGTTGAGGTCGCGCGCGTTGACGTTGAAATAGTGCTTGGCGGCGGCCTGAACGCCGTAGGCACCGTCGCCGAAGTAGGCGATGTTGAGGTAGCGCTCGAGGATCCAGTCCTTGCTGTGGCGCTGCTCGACCGCGATGGCGTAGCGCAGCTCGCGCAGCTTGCGCTCGTAGCTCTCCTCGGTCGCCGCCCGCTGCTGTGCCTTGGTGCGGGCCTGGCTGAGCAGGGTCAGCTTGACCAGCTGCTGGGTGATCGAGGAGCCACCCTGGACGGTGCCGCTGTTGGCCTGGTTGGTGATCAGGGCGCGCAGCGTGCCCTTCACGTCGAGCGCGCCGTGCTGGTAGAAGCGGTAGTCCTCGATCGAGACGATCGACTTGACCATGGTGCGCGAGATCTGGCGCAGCGGCACCTCGACGCGGTTCTCGTCATACAGCGTCGCGATGGTGTTGCCGTCGACGTCGGTGATCGTGGTCTTCTGCGGCAGCGCCTCGGTCTCGAGCTCGGCGGGCAGGTTGTCCATGGTGTCGGCGACACTGCGCGCACCCAGGCCGGCGATGCCGGCGAACGGGATGGCCAGGCCGGCGACCACGACGCCGAGCACGGCGGCGACCGCCATCATCACCGCGAGATGGGCGAAGACCCGTGACGTGGAGAGACGGTCGCTGCGCGGGGTGGACATGGTCACCAGGGTACGGGAGGCGTCCGAGCCCCAGCGTCGGATGACCAGGAGGGACTAGTCATTTCGGGCTATGGGCATTGGGCTGTTCAGGTCTGTCCGTCAGCGGTGAAGTTTACTTAAGGTCATCCTCAGAGATTCCGGGTAAGGCGTCATGGGGACGCGCACCTGCTCTCGGAAGATGTGGGGACATCATGTGGGTTGAAGACTGGACTCCGCGCGCCGCCTGTCGGTCGACGCAGCCGGATCAGCTGTTCGTGCGAGGCGCCGAGCAGAACAAGGCCAAGCAGCTCTGCGCGGGTTGCCCCGTGCGCACCGAGTGCCTCGCCGAGGCTCTCGACAACCAGATCGAGTGGGGCGTCTGGGGCGGCATGACCGAGCGCGAGCGCCGTGCGCTCCTGCGTCGCCGCCCGGCCGCCTCCTGGCGCTCGGTCCTCGAGACCGCGCGCACCCAGGGCGGCGCCGTCGCCGTCCCCGCCGTCCAGGCCTGACGCCCGCTCAGCCCTGAGCCAGGAGCTCGCCCACGCGGCGCAGCCCGCGCAGGTCGTGCACGTCTCCGGCCAGCGCAGGCACGACCGCCGTCGCCACGCCGGGGTGCGCGGCGGCGAACCGCGAGCGCAGGACGGCCTCGCGTTCGACCATGCGCACCTGGTCGGCGTGCAGACGTAGGACGCCGGCCGCCAGCTCGGAGCCCGCTCCGAGGCGGCCGATCGCGGCCATCGCCTCGTCGGCACTCAGCTTGCCTCGCGGGGCAGGACTGGCCCGGTTGACGATCAGCCCGGCCAGCGGCATCCGGTCCTCGCCGAGCCGCTCGACGAAGTACGCCGCCTCGCGCAGCGCGTCGGTCTCCGGCGCCGCGACCACGAGGAACGCCGTGCCCGGCGCCTGCAGTAGCGCGTAGGTCTTCTGCGCCCGCTGACGGAAGCCGCCGAAGACGGTGTCGAGCGCGGCGACGAACGTCTGCAGGTCGGTGAGCACCTGGCCGCCGAGGATCCGGGTCAGGGCGTTGGTGATCAGGCCGATCCCGGCGGTCATCAGCTTGGCCGGGCCGCGCGCGGGCGCGAGCATCAACCGGATGAACCGTCCGTCGAGGAAGCTCGAGAGCCGCTCGGGTGCGTCGAGGAAGTCGAGCGCCGAGCGCGAGGGCGGCGTGTCGACGACGATCAGGTCGTAGGTGCCGTCGCGCCGGGCGTCGGCGTGGATCTGACCGAGCTTCTCCATCGCCATGTACTCCTGCGTGCCGGCGAACGAGCTCGACAGGGCGATGTAGAAGGGGTTCTCCAGGATCTGGCGCGCCTTCTCCGGAGTCGCCTGGCTCTCGACCACCTCGTCGAAGGTGCGCTTCATGTCCAGCATCATCGCGTCGAGCGAGCCCGTGCTGTGCTCGCTCAAGCCGGTTACCGGGCGCGGGGTGTTGTCGAGCGCCTCGATGCCCATCGACTGGGCCAGGCGGCGGGCCGGGTCGATGGTCAGCACCACGACCTTGCGACCGCGCTCGGCCGCGCGCAGCGCCAGGGCCGCCGAGGTGGTGGTCTTGCCGACGCCGCCGGAGCCGCAGCAGACGATGATGCCGGTGCGCGGGTCGTCGATCAGCGCGTCGACGTCGAGCGCGGGCGCGGGGCCGCTGCGGGCGGCCAGCGGGCCGACGCGGGGGTGGGAGCTGTTCATGCCAGACCCTGTTCCTTGAGCGAGGCGGCCAGGTCGTAGAGCCCGCCGAGATCGACCCCGCCCGCGAGCCGCGGCAGCTCGTACGACGGCACCCCGAAGTCCGCGACCAGGCCGCGTTGGGCGTCCTCGAGCGCGCGGCGCTCCGCGTGGTCGCGGGCCGTCGCCGCCAGCCCGTCGACGAGAGTCTTGGTGACCGGGACCCCGGCACTCTCGAGGTCGGCGCGCAGCGCCTCCTTGTCGAGCTTGCCGGTGCGGGCCAGGGCCAGGTCGGCGTCGCCGAGGTCGCGCGGGCGCACCAGGTTGACGATCACCCCGCCGACGGGCAGCCGGTCGCGGCCCAGCTCGGCGATGCC
>WLIH01000073.1 GCA_009702305.1 Actinomycetota bacterium
CCGCCGCCGGTCGAGCCGGTGTAGGCGAAAGTGGTCGCCGCCACTCCGGCCGCATCCGTCACCACCTGCTGGGTCTGCTCGCCGAGCACGAGGGTGACGGTGCGACCCGGGAGCGGTCGACCCTCGCTGTCGGTCAGGGTCGCGCTGACCGGCACGCGGTCGCCGACGACCACCGTGCCCGGAGCCGTGACGACGAGACGCGTCTGCTCGCGCTGCGCCTGCACCGGCTCCAGGCCGGGTGAGGAGTCGAGTCGGAAGGACGCACCGAGGTTGTCGGCGACGCTGACGAGCCCGACGCCGTTGACGGCCTGGATGATGAAGCGCACCGGGCCCGGCTGCTGGGTCGAGGCCCGGCGCGTCGGTGCGCCGTGGCGCTGCTGCGCTCCCGAGGCGAGGTCGAGCGTGCCGGTCCAGAGGGTGGAGTCGAGCGGGTCCTGGGTGAGGGAGACCGAGCGCCACTCGCCGTACCACGGCCCGGACTCGGCGGTCCTCGTCACCCACACCTCCTGGATGCCGGCGGACGGATCGCCCACGACGCGGGCGCTGACCGTCGCGACGCCCGTCGCCGGATCAACCGTCGAGGTGACGCCCGAGATGCTCGGCGGCGCGGCCAGGCTCGGCCGGTTGCCGCCGGCATAGGTCTGCGTGTTGCTGCTGTAGAACAGCCTGACGTCCAGGTCGTCGTAAGCCCGCAGCGTGCTCGTGGTCTCCGAGTCGGAGCGGTGCTGGGCCGGGGTCACGAGCAGCCGCGTGCTGCCGTCCCCGATCACCGCACCGAGCTGGTTGATCGTCGTGAGGCGGCCGGGGAAGAACTCCGGCGAGCGGAACGGCGTGTGCACCTCGCCCAGCTCGGTCGCGGGCGCGCCCGTGAGCGGCACGATGCCGGGAAGGTCGTCGTAGTCGCCGGCCCAGAACCCCGCACCGCGCAGCGCCTTGCCCTCGACCGTGACGTCGAGCGACTCCAGCGGCAGCGCCGGCTGACCCGGGTTGGTGACGACGCCGTCCGGCCCGGTCAGGTAGGTGAACCGGCCGACGTCGCCGTCCTCGTCGCGGTAGGGCTTGGTGACGGTGGTCGTGCTGAGACCGGTGTCGACGGAGCCCTCGACCAGACCGAGCCGGGCGCCGGGGCCGGTGACCACCGGGTCGGCTGCGACCGGGACCGGTCCGGGCACGGCGGTGCGCTCGCCGGGCATGTCGATGGCCAGCATCGGAAGCCCGTACAGCGTCGCCTCCGCGAGCGCCTTCTGGTGGATCCCGCTGAGCACCGGGGTCGTCGCGAGGTAGTCCTGCTTGGCCCGGAGCAGCGCCTCGCCGAGCGGGACCGGACCGGTGCCGACCCGCAGCTGGGCCGCGAAGTCGGCGTAGAGGCGCTCGCTGTACTCGACGAAGTCGGTGTCGCCGTACTGGTAGCCGGTGCCGGCGACCAGGGTCGCGCCCTGCTGGGCCATCAGCTGGGCCCAGTCCAGGCCGAGGGTCAGCCCGCGGACGCCCTCCCCGTCGACGATGTTGTAGCCCGAGTGGCAGCCGGCCGAGATCACCAGCGTGTCGGCGAACAGACCAGGATCGGCGTCGCGGGCGACCTCGACCGTGACCAGCGACGTCCGGTAGTCGGCCGCGAGCGTGCTGTTCGCACCGAAGTGGCCAGCGAGGTAGACCAGGTCGTGGCGACCGCTGTCGAGAAGCGCGTGGCGCAGATCCTGCGCCGTCCATGAGTGCCGGCGGTCGGGGACGCCGTCGACGGTCACCACGCTGCGCGCGATGTCGGAGTCGGTGATCAGCTCGTCGACGGTCGCGTCCGGCCCCAGGCCGCGCTGCCACTGCTCGGACAGCTCGTCGGCGGCATCGGTGAGGAAGTCGTAGCCGGTCGCCAGCATGCTCGTCGGCGTGGGGAGCACCCCGGTGGTGTCGAGATCGGTGTAGCGCTCCAGGGCGGCACCGATCTCCTGCGGAGTCTCGACGAGCCGACCCACGGCGAGGTCGGGCAGGGCGACGGTCGCTCCCTTGAGGGTGAGGTCGCGCTCGGCGCCGTAGGCGTCCTGGCTGAGCACCTGGTTGCGTCGCAGACTCGCCTCGGAGGCCGTCGCGTCGCGCATCGGCGGCACGTAGTTCTGCTCCGGTCCGAGTCCGGCCGCGTCGGCCGAGCGGAAGAACGGCACGACGGAGTCGTCACCCGCGATGACGACGTAGCGCAATCGATCCTCGGGTCCGCGGTAGCCGTTGACCAGGTCGCGCAGTCCCTGCGCGACGAGGTTGGTGGCATAGGGACAGTCGATGTTCGCGCCCAGCGCGGCCTGGTCGCGCAGCGCGCGGATCCGGGCGGAGTCGGCGGCGTCCACCACCACGCCGTCGATCTCGGGACGAGCGGCGAACATGGCGAGGTCGGCCATCAGGTCGGCGGCCTCGGAGCTGCTGCCGGGAAGGAGCGAGGAGTCGGTGAGGATCACGGTCCTCGCGCCGTCGGGGACGGTCGGCAGGCTCGGGGTGGCGGCGAAGGAGCTCAGGCCCGGCGCGCAGGCGCCGGCGGTCGCGTCGACCCGCAGGGAGAACGGCGCACCGAAGGCGCCGTTGCGACCGACGACGCGGGCGTAGAAGTAGCCCGTGGCGTCCCACGTCGAGGCCCGGACGGACTCGTCGACGGTGCCGTCGTTGGCGGAGACGGCGATCAGGCTCCGGGTCTGGGCGCTGGAGAACGACTCGGCCAGCTCGGTGGCCGAGAGGGCACCTGGATCGACCACGGCTGCCGGATCGTTGTCGGGGCTGAACGCGCTCGGACTGAAGGCCGACGGACTGAACGCCGACGGCGAGAACGCCGACGGACTGAAGGCGCTGGGACTGAAGGCGCTCGGGCTGAACGCCGAGGGACTGAACGCGCTGGGACTGAACGCCGACGGCGAGAACGCCGACGGACTGAACGCACTCGGGCTGAAGGCCGACGGGCTGAACGCGTCGGAGGCGAACTCCGCGCCGAGCAGCGCGAGGTCCTCGGTGGTCTCCACGTCGTCGAAGGCCTGGCTGATGTCGCGGAAGACCGTCAGGTCGTAGTCGGCGCCCAGACCGGTCAGCCCGACCGAGATCCGGGAGTCCGGAGCCACCGGGAAGCGGTACCAGAGAGCCTCCCCCTGCTCACCGAGCGTGGCGGTGGTCGTCGTCCCGGGCGCGACCTCCTCGGCCAGCGGCCAGGTGCGGTTGGCGGCACCGGCGGCCGGCACCGGATAGGTCGAGTAGGTGACCGAGCCCTTCAGGGCGAAGCCGGCCGGCCCGCCACCGAAGTTGTGGACGAGGACCGACAGGTCGTTGCGACCGCCCCGGAAGGCCGCCGGCGAGGCGGTCTGCAGCGTGCCGGGCACGCCCGTGAAGCCGCCGGAGGTGCCGACGGACAGCCCTCCGAGCACGACGTCCGCACCGTCGTCGGCGAAGATCCGTCCGCGCAGGCGCACATCGGTGGCGCCGGCGGGAAGGTCGAACGGGATCCGGTACTCCAGCTCCGCGGGCGCCCCCGCCGGTCCGTCACCGACGTAGCCCGCGCCGGGCAGCGGCTGGTACGCCGGGTTGGTGTAGGCCAGGGCGGGCGACCACACACCGCCGTCGAGCCGCTCGACGACCGGGTCGAGCGTCCCGTCAGGCGCGGGCGTCGTCACCAACCGGATCCGGTGGCGGATCGGGGTGGCCGGGGAGGCTGCGATCGTCAACGCCGCCGAGGCGAGTGCCGACGACGACGCGTTGGCCGACGTCACCTGCGCCTCGTCGCTCAGCTGCTGCCCCACGGGCGTCGCCGGGTCGACCACGGCCTCGACGGTGATCGCCGGGAGAGCCCCGACCGGCGCCGACGCGCCGAGGTAGGAGCAGGCGACGGTGGCCGCGCTCGACGCGGTGCAGTCCCAGTCATCGCCGAAGGGCGTGGCCGTGGTCGTCACCCCGGCCGGCAGCGCGTCGGTCACCGTGATGCTCGCCGGCTGCGACTCGGCGACGTCGAGCACCGACGGCGTCAGCGTGTAGGTCACCTCGCTGCCCGGAGCGACGCTGGTGACGTCGAGGGTGTCGGTGAGCCCGAGTGCCGGGCTGTCCAGGGTGGTGATGGTCAGGTCGCTGATCTCGTGGATGTCGTCGGCACCACCGGTCGAGCCGGCGATGGTGGCGGTCACGCTGGGCGGGAGACCCGGCGCGGGCAGCCCGGTCGCCAGGTCGATGTGGTCGGCCGGCAGGTCTCCTCGGGTCAGCTCGACCGGCCCGGCGCCGTCGCGGAAGTCGACCGACACGACGTAGGTGCCCTGTGGACCGAGCGCGGGGTCGACGACGATCTGCACGTCGCGGCGCGAGGACGCACGGTCCGCCCCGCGCAGACTGGGGTGGACGGGGTGGTCGACCGCGCTGGAGCCGAGCAGGCAGTAGCCGTCGAGGCTGTAGCCCGGCCCGCGGACGCTGACCTGGTCGCCGGCCTGCGAGGCGTCGAGACCGGTGACCGGGCACCCGGATCCGCTCGCCGCGTCGGTCCCGAAGTCGCCGTCGGTGTCGAACCCGATGCCGAGATAGCCCCCCAGGACGCCGGACCCGGCCGCCACGGTGCCGGAGTAGCCGAGGGAGGCGCCCGGCTGGCCGAGGTTCGGCGGGGGCGTCGGACCGGTCGCGAGCATGAACGACGTGCCGTCCGATCCCGTTCCGCCGTACTGGTAGAGCGAGAACTCGATCCGCAGCCCGTGGTCCAGGGAGAGGGCGGTCGGGTAGGTCAGGCCCGCCAGTTGAGCGTTCGCGGCGTCGGTGAGGCGCAGGACGCCCGACCCTGGCGCGTCCGAGACCGCCGCGCAGCCCATCGGCCCCCCGGCCGTCAGGCAGGGCAGACCCGGAGTGCTGAATCCCACCGCGACACCCGAGGTGGTGCCGGCGCGGAGACCGTCGGAGACCAGGGTGGCTCCGGCCGCGTGGGCCGCCGGAGTCCCGACGGCCAGACCCAGCGCCAGGAGGCCGGCGGTGAGCGCGAGCACCAGCCCTGACGATGCGGCACGGGCGGTGGTGGCGGACGTGCGCGTCATGAGGGTTCTCTCGGCTGGAGGGGCGGAAGCCACGGTAGGCGACGACGGTGCTGCGTGCACCCGGTCTCAGCCACCGCAGACCGCCGTGACGAGCGCGTCGGCAGCCTCGGGGCCGAGCGACCGGCCGCGGTCGAGGGCGCTGTCGACGTCGTCAGAGCCCAGGCCGGCACCGGAGCGAGCACGCTCGAGCACGCCGGAGACCTGCTCCTGCACGTCGGGGGTGCGGGGCGAGCCGAGTCGCTCGCGCACCGTGTCGCTCGCGCCCACGAGCAGCGCGGCCGACTCGGCGTCGACCACCGGGAGACGAGCCGCCAGACCGGCGACGTCCTCGTAGAGGATCGCGAGCGCCCAGTCGTCCTGGTGGCTGCGGTAGGTCGCAAGCGCGGCCCGGTAGTGCTGTCCGGCCAGCTCGTGCTCACCGCGGTCGCGGCGGACGTTGCCGAGGTTGTTGTCGCCGAGCGCGACCATCCAGACGTCGCCGCACTCGCGGTGCAGCCGCATCGACTCCTCGAACCGCACGAGCGCCTCGTCGAGCTCGCCGCGCAGGACGGCGAGCATGCCGAGGTTGTTCTGGGAGATGCCGACCCCCCACCGCTCGCCGGTCGACCGGCGCAGTGCCAGCGCCTGCTCGCCGAGATCACCCGCGAGGGCGTAGTCGCCCTGGTACTCCGCGACGATGGCGAGGTTGCTCAGCACTGCCGCCTGGTTGCTGCGATCTCCCAGCCGCACTCGCAGCTCCAGGCTCTGCTCGTAGGCGGCCACCGCCGCTGCGAAGTCGCCCGTCTGCGCCGCGAGGGTGCCGGCGAAGTGCAGGACCTGGCCCGCACCCGCGTCGTCGCCGAGGGCCGCGAACTCCTCCCCCGCTGCCGTCAGTCCCTGCCCGGCGTCGTCGTAGCGCCCCTGCTTGCGGGCCACCTCCGCCCACCAGGTGCTCGCCCAGGCCGCGGCACCCGACTCGCCCGAGGCCCGCGACAGATCCCGCGCCCGAGCGTAGGCCTGCTCGGCCGCCGCCCAGTCACCCGTCAGCTCGCGCACCTTGCCGATCCGCACCAGCACGGGCGGTTGCTCCGGCTCCTCGAGCAAGGACAGGAGCCGCTCGAACCAGTCGAGGGCCGTGCCGTTGGCGTACGCCGCCTGCGCGGCCACGCCCGCAGCCAGGAGGTAGCGGCGCTTGCGGTCGTCGTCCTCGCCGTGCCAGAAGTGGTGGGCGAGCTCGTCCAGCAGACGCTCCGGGTCACCCGCGACCCCCGACTCGAGGCTGAGCCCGATCTGGTCGTGCAGCTGGCTGCGCAGAGCGAACGGAAGGCTCTCGTAGGACACGTCGCGCACGACCGCGTTGGCGAACGACCACTCGGGCTCCTCCTCGTGGGCGATGTCGTGGTCGGCGAGCTCGTGGAGCGCGCGGAGCACGAGCGAGACCTCCCCGAGGTCCGGGTAGGAGTGGGAGACGACGAGGGGCGCGAAGCGCCGTCCGACGACGCTGGCCACCTTGGCCGTGCGGCGAGGTTGCTCGGCGAGCCGGTCGATGCGGCTCAGCACCAGGCTGTGCAGGCTGGTCGGCAGGTCCAGCCGGGGCGCGACCGCGGCGTCGGCGAGATCGACCCCCTGCTCGTGGACGAAGGCGCACAGCTCTCGAACGTAGAGCGGGCTGCCCTCGGCCCGCTGCACGACGAGGTCGACCACAGCATCGGCGCGCACCTCCGCGCCGCCGAGCTCGCGGAGCCGGTGCCGGGCGAGCTCGGCCGCGACCGACTCGGTCAGCGGCCCGAGCACGATCTCCTCGGTCGTCGTCAGGTCGGCCAGGTGCGCGAGCGGGGACTCCTCCGTGGGTCGGTAGGCGACCACGACGGCCACCGGCAGACCGGGCAGCGCCCGGGCGAGTGCGACCAGCAGCTCCTGCGAGAGCGGGTCGAGCAGGTGGGCGTCCTCCAGCACCAGCACCAGCGGGCCGGCCGCGGACGCGGCCGAGACCAGTCGGACGGCGAGGTCCTCCAGGCTCGCCTTGCGGAGCTTGGCGTCGAGCGAGCCGGTCAGCTCGTTGTCGGGCAACCCGACACCGAAGAGCAGCCCGAGCAGCGGCAGCCTCGGCAGCAGGTCGGCGGGCAGCGCCTGCTCGAGCAGGCGGGTGATCTCCTCGGCACCGAGATCGGCCTCGGCGCCGAGCAGCCCCTGAGCCACCGTCCGCCACGCGGCGTACGCCGTGACGGCGCCGTAGGGCTGGGCCGCGCCGACGAGCACCCGGACGTCACGAGCCGCGCACCGCTCGGCCAGCGCCGCCAGCAGGCGGGTCTTGCCGAGACCGGCGGCCGACGTCACGCCGACGATCCCGCCGTGTCCGGCCAGGGCCCGGGTCACGCGCTCGTCCAGGACCGCGAGCTCGTCGTCGCGGCCCAGCAGCGGCGAGCCGTCGTGACGCACCGTCGGCCGGATGCCCGCCGCGCCCACCAGGCGCGCCGCCGGGACGGCGAGGGCCTTGCCCTTGAGCTGGAGGTCCGGCAGGGGGTCGAAGCGGAACCTGTCGCCCGCCGCGTCACGCACCACGGCCGAGACGAAGATCGCGCCCGCGGGAGCCTTGCTCATCAGGCGCGCCGAAAGGTTCACCGCGTCACCCAGGCAGGTGAACGTGCGCCGCTGAGGGTGACCGCAGGTGCCACTGCGCACCCGGCCCGAGCCGATCCCGATCTGCAGGCCGCTCACCGACCCGGCCTCCTCGAGGCCGAGCACGTCCAGCGCCGCCGCGCAGGCTCGCGCGGCGTCGTCCTCGTGCGCCACCGGCGAGCCGAAGACGCCGTAGAGATAGGCGCCCTTGTCGCCGACCGTGATCTGCAGCGTGTTGCCGCCGTAGCCAGCAAGGATCCGCTGCGCCGCCACGACGAAGCGATCGAGCGCCGCTGGCGCGCCCGGGTCGCGGTCGAAGTCGAGCCCGCCGAAGCGGATGAAGAGGGGGATCGCCGGTCGGAGCTCGGCGAGGAACTCACCGCGGCCCGACATCATCCGCTCGTAGACCGGAGGCAGCAGCCACGGGCGGACGACCTCGTCGGCCAGTCGGATCGATGGGAAGGGATCGCTCGTGGTGGGCACCTCGACGAGCACCGCGCGGGCGCAGGCGTGCCCGTCGTCCGGGTCGACCGGCCCGGTCAGCTCGACGCGGTCACCGACGGCGTCGAGCGCGGTGCGGTCGAGCACGACGTCGCCGGGCTCTGCGACTCCCTCCGCCGCGGCCAGCACGTCCATGAGGTCGCCGGCGAGCACGTCGATGAGCTGGATGTCGGGGTCGCCGACCACGAAGCGGCGCGCGGCTCCGACCGCGACGGCGACCTTCATCGCGAGGGTGACCACCCGGCCCTGCGGTGTGCTGACGCGACCGACCCGGGTGATCGCCTCCTGCATGGCCAGTCCGCAGGCGGTGGCGCGCAGACCGTCGTCGCCGTCCAGCCAGCAGGTCACAGCGTCCCCGCTGAAGTAGATGACCGCGCCGTCGCGCTCGTGCAGCTCGTGGAGCACCGCCTCCAGGATCAGGTCGAGGACGGCGGTGAGCTCCTCGGCTCCGCGCTGTGCGCCGTACTCCTCGACCAGGGCCTCGGTGAGGGGGGTGA
>WLIH01000074.1 GCA_009702305.1 Actinomycetota bacterium
CAGTCCGGCGGCCTGGGCCTCGTCGGCGGTGAGCACGTCGTTGAGGATCGCGAGCCGCAGCACCCGGTGCAGGCCGAGGGTGTGGGCGAGCAGGCTGGTGCCGCCGTCGACGCTGAGGCCGAGCTTGGTGTAGCCGAGGCTGAACTTCGCGCTGCTCGCCGCCACCACCAGGTCGGCCGCGGCGGCCAGCGGGAAGCCCGCGCCGGCCGCCATCCCCTGCACGGCCGCGATCACGATCGCATCGCTGCGCAGCAGCTCGCTGACGACCCGGTGCAGGCTGTCGGCGAGATCGTCGATGTAGCCGGCCATGTCGTCGGCACCGCCGAAGGCGGCCAGGTCACCGCCGACGCTGAAGAAGCGGCCGGTGCTGGCGAGCACGATCACCCGCGCCCCGTCGGCGTCGGCGCGACGGATCGCGGCGAACAGCTCGCCGACCTGATCGGTGTGGATCGGGTTGCCCCGCTCGCCGTCGGTGAGCGTGATCCGGGCCGCCCCGTCGGCGTACGCGTAGTCGATGTAGGTCACCGGGCCAGCCTCGCATCCCCTCCTCTAGCGTGGTCCGCATGGGTGACCTGACGAGACAGCTGACGTTGGCCCACGGACCCGCGTGGGCGAACCCCATCACGCTGGCGCCCCTGACCAACCTGCAGAGCCACGCCGACGGCACGCTCAGCGACGACGAGTACCACTGGCTCGTGCGTCGGGCCGAGGGCGGCTTCGGTCTGACGATGACCTGCGCGGCGTACGTCGACGAGGGCGGCCAGGCCTGGCCCGGCCAGCTCGGCGTCTCCGACGACCGGCACCTGCCGGGGCTCACCCGCCTCGCCGACGGGATCCGGGCGGCCGGCAGCGTCTCCGCCGTCCAGCTGCACCACGGCGGGCGGCGCGCCGACCCGCACCTGACCGGTCGCCCCAACGTGTCGGCGTGGGCGGACCCCGACCGCGACACCCGGGCCCTGACGACCGGAGAGGTGCAGGCACAGGTCGAGGCGTTCGTGGCCGCGGCGGTGCGGGCCGACGCCGCCGGCTTCGACGCGGTGCAGGTGCACGGCGCGCACGGCTACCTCGTCGGGCAGTTCCTCGACGGCCGGCACAACCTGCGCGAGGACGGCTACGGCGGCTCGCTCGAGGACCGCAGCCGGATGCTGGTCGAGATCCTCACCGGCATCCGCTCGCGCACGCGCGCGGACTTCCAGGTGGGGCTGCGGCTGACGCCGGAGCGCAACGGCATCCTGCTCGACGAGGCCAGGGCCGTCGCGGAGCGGGTGATGACCGAGGGCCTCGTCGACTTCCTCGACATGTCGCTGTGGGATGTGCGCAAGGCGCCGGCCGAGCCGGAGCACCCGGGCCTGCTGATCGACCATTTCGCCGACCTGCGGCGCGGCGGCGCGCGCCTCGGCGTCGCCGGGGCGATCACCTCGAGCGCCGACGTCGCATGGTGCCTGGAGCGCGGCGCCGACTTCGTGGCGGTCGGGACGGGCGCGATCATCCACCACGACTTCGCCGCCCGCGCGGTCGCCGACCCGTCGTTCGTGGCCGTGGCGCAGCCGGTCACCCGGGCCCACCTGGCCGCTGAGTCCGTCGGACCGACGTTCGTCGACTACCTCGCGACCAACTGGGACGACTTCGTCTCCGACTGACCCGCACTCCTCGGTGCTCAGTCGCGCTCGAGGAGGAAGTAGTAGTGCTGGCCGTCGACCAGCACGCCCTTGCCGTTCATGATCCCCATCAGGGTCCGGTCGTCGACCTGCTTGAAGTGGTCGAAGATCGCCTGACCGTCGTAGACCATCGTGGCCGTCGACTCGCCTCGGAACTCCACCGACCACAGGCTCGCCAGGCCCTTGCCGAGCTCCTTGTTGGAGAACAGCTCGCCATCCTCGCCGCGACAGATCAGCGGGTGCGCCTCCAGCACGGAGTCGAAGCGCTTGCCGTGCCACTGCGAGGCGCCGAGCAGCTCGTGGACCGGGTGACCGGTGGCGAAGTCGTCACCGCGCCAGGCGCCCAGGATCTCCTCGGGCCGCACGGTCGGCAGCGCCGCCCACACCTCGTCGAGGTCGGCGGGGCTGACGGTGGCGGCCGCGCGCAACTCCGCGAACCGGGCGCGGGCGGCCGCCAGGTCCATCAGCGACCCTTCCAGACCGGCGGGCGCTTCTCGGCGAATGCCGTCGCACCCTCGGTCGCGTCCTCGGAGACGAAGACCGGCATCATCAGCTCGGACTGCTTGTCCCAGCCCTCCTCGAAGGTCCAGTCGGCGGCCTCGCGGGCGACCTGCTTGGTGATCGCGACGGCCAGCGGGCCGTTGGCGGCGATCGTGCGAGCCAGCTCCACGGCTCCTTCCAGCGCGCCGCCCTCGGGCGTGATCCGGTTGACCAGACCCAGCTCGGCGGCGCGCGCTGCCGTGATCGGGTCGCCGGTCAGCAGCAGCTCGAGCGCGATCGCCTGCGGGATCCGCTGGGCCAGCAGCATCGCGGCGCCGGCGCCGGCGACCAGGGCGCGCTTGACCTCGGGCACACCGAAGTGGGCGGTCTCGGCCGCCACGACCATGTCGCACGCCAGGAGCAGCTCGAAGCCGCCGGCGACCGCCCAGCCCTCGACCGCGCCGATGAGCGGCTTGCGCGGCGGGCGCTGGGTGATGCCGCCGAGACCCCGGCCCTCGACCACCGGCAGGTCACCGGTCAGGAAGCCCTTGAGGTCCATGCCGGCGGAGAACGTGCCGCCGGCTCCGGTCAGGACTCCCACCCACAGCTGGTCGCTCTCCTCGAGCTCGTCGATGGCGGCCGCGATGCCGCGCGCCACCTCGCCGTTGAGGGCGTTCTTCTGCCGCGGGCGGTTGATGGTGATGATCTGGACCCCGTCGCGGGCCTCGACCAGGACGGCGGGTTCGTCGCTCATGTGCACTCCTTCGTGGTGGACCAGGTCATCAGAGCAGATCCGCGGGGTCAGCGCAGCAGCTGCAGCCCCGCGTCGAGAAACGGGCCGACCGAGTCGCCGGCCGTGTCGAAGCCCTCGCCCTGGCTCGCGCCGAGCCGGTGGCGGTGGTCGATGCCGGCCGCGATGACCGCGATCTTGAAGTAGCCGAGGGCGAGGTGGCGCTCCCAGTCCACGAGGGGCACGCCGCCCGCGGCCTCGTACGCCGACGCGAGGGCGGCGGGGTCGGGCAGCAGGTCGCTCGTCCACGCGGTCGGCGAGCCGATGACCAGGTCGAAGGCCGGGTGGCGGTAGACGCACATCATCGCGACGTCGGCCACCGGATCGCCGATCGTCGAGAGCTCCCAATCGACGACGGCCGCCACGCGGGCGCCCCCGTCGGACAGGTCGAGCAGCGTGTTGTCGATGCGGTAGTCGCCGTGCACGATGCCGGTCGAGCGCTGCTCGGGCAGGCCAGCCGAGAGCCTTTCGGCGAGGGTGCTCGCGCAGCGGCGTACGCCGTCGGGCAGGTGCGAGCCGACGATCTCCCACTGGCCGTTCCACCGCTTGAGCTGCCGCTCGGCGTAGGCGTCGGGGCGTCCGAAGCGGCCCAGCCCGACGGCGACGTGGTCGACGCGGTGCAGCGTCGCCAGCGTCTCGACGAGCGCGCCGACCGCGGCGTGGACCTGCCCGGTCGCCAGCGCCTCCAGCTCGTCGCGCGCCTGGAGGGTGCGTCCGTCGACGAACTCGGCGACCGCGAACGGGCCGCCGATCAGGGACTCGTCCTCGCACAGCGCGACCGCGCGGGCCACGGGCACGGCGGTCGCGCCGAGCGCGCTGGTCACCCGGAACTCACGGGCCACGTCGTGCGCCGAGGGGGTGCGCCCGACCCGGGGCGGGGTGCGCAGCACCCAGCGCGAGGCACCGTCGTCGAGCCGGAAGGTCAGGTTGGATCGCCCGCCCGCGATCAGGGTCGCGCTCAACGGGCCGACCGGAGCGGCGCCCGCGTCGGCCAGCACCCGCGCGACGGCGGCGAGGTCGCCGTCGGACAGGGTCGTCACGAGGTGCTCGTGATCGCCCGCACCGCCCGCTTGGCGATCGACCAGCGGTGCACCTCGGAGGGGCCGTCGTAGATCCGGAAGGGCCGGATCTCGCGGGCGATCTTGGCGACCGGCAGCTCGGTGGAGACCCCGAGCGCACCGCACATCTGCACGGCCCGGTCGGCGACGCGGTGCAGCGCCTCGGCCGCGAAGGTCTTGGCGATGGAGGTCTCCTTGCCGCCGCGGCCGCCGTCGTCGAGCACCCGGCAGGCCTCGAGCAGCAGTGCGCGCGTCGCGGCGAGGTCGATCTCGTTGTCGGCGATCAGCTGCTGCATCATGCCGAGGTCGGAGAGCCGGGCGCCGAACGCCTCCCGGCCCGCCACGTGGGTCACGGCGATCTCGTGCGCCCGGCGTACGGCGCCGGTCCAGCGCATCACATGGGTCATCCGCGCCGGCCCGAGCCGCACCTGGGCGTAGCGGAAGCCCTCGTCGACCCCGCCGAGGACCTCGGCGTCGGGCACGAAGGCGTCGGTGAAGGTCATCTCGCAGTGCCCACCGAGCATCGAGCGGTCGACGGTGCCGACGTGCCGCACCACCTCGAGCCCGGGCGTCTCGGCCGGCATCAGGAACATCGTCGCGCCCCCGGCTCCGCCGGGCTCCCCGCTGGTGCGGGCCATCGTGATGAAGAACGCCGCACCGTCGGCGCCGGTGATGAACCACTTGCGCCCGTTGACCACCCAGCCGCCGTCGACCTTGGTGGCGCGGGTGGCCAGGGCCGACGGGTCGGAGCCGGCCCCCGGCGCCGGCTCGGTCATCGCGAACGCCGAGCGCACCTGCCCGCGGGCGAGCGGCTGCAGGTAGGTCTCGCGCTGGGCGGGCGTGCCGACGTGGTCGAGGAGGTGGATGTTGCCCTCGTCGGGTGCGGCCACGTGGACGGCGAGCGGACCGAAGAGCGAGTAGCCCGCCTCCTCGAAGACCGCAGCCCGGTCGACCATGCCCAGGCCAAGCCCGCCGCAGTCGACGGGGGCGTGCGGGGCGAGCACGCCGGCCTCCCGGGCGGCCGCCTGCAGCTGGACCCGGCGCTCGTCGCCACCGGCGGCAGTGATGTCGCCGTCGAACTCGTCGTCGAGCGGGAGGACCACCTCGCGGATCAGGCGGCGGGTGCGGTCGACGATCTCGGGGACCTCGGGCACAGCGGGACTTCCTCTCCTCAGACGACCGACCGAGCGATCGCTCGGGGGAGCATGTCATCGCGACGACGGATCGTCAACGGGTCAGCGAGCGGCGCCGACCAGGCCGCGGGCGAGACTCAGGTGCCTCACCACGAGGTCGGTGGCGGCGTCGGGCCCGTCCTCGCGATACCAGCTCGCGACACCGACGCACAGCGACGAGACCGCCCGCGCGGCGTCGCGGACGTAGGGCGTCGTGAAGACGCCCGCACCCACACCCGCCTCGATCGCGTGCTCGACCATCCGCTGCTGCTCGTCGCGACGCTCGACGTACGCCGCCCGGTGGGCCGGCTCGAGGCTGCGGATCTCGGTGGAGCCGACGAAAGCCTGGCGCCGGCGCACCATGTGGAAGCGCAGCAGGTGCTCGACCAGGGCGTCGAACTCCGCGCCCGGAGCGTCCCCGGCCCCCGCGACGGCCGCCCGACTGCGGTCGAGCAGGTCGTCCATCGTGGTCATCATCAGCGCCAGCAGGATCTGCTGCTTGGACTCGTGGTGGTGGTAGACGCCGGGCACCGAGAGGCCCGCCCCGGCGGCGATGTCACGGATGCTCGTGCCGTGGTAGCCCTGCTCCGCGAACGCATCGAGGGCGGCCGCGAGGATGCGGGAGAGCCCCTCGTCGCCGTACGCACGCCAGTCAGCGGGCGAGGTCACCGGCTCACCGATTCACCCAGCGCGGGGCGCGCTTGGCGACGAAGGCACTCACGCCCTCGAGCGCGTCGGCGCTAAAGAGCAGGTCGTCGAGCGTCGAGGACGGCGCGGAGAGCGCATCGACGACGTCGGCGTGCCCGGCCGCCTCCTCGATCAGTCGCAGGGAGATCCGCACCGAGGTGGGCGAGACCGCCACGATCTCGGCCGCCAGCTCGCGGGCGACGTCGAGCGCCGTGCCGGCGGGGGCGACCCGGGTCACGAGTCCGCGCCGCTCGGCCTCGGCCGCATCCATCGCCCGGCCCGTGAGGATCAGCTCGTGCGCCACCGCCGGCGGCAGCACCCGCGGCAGGCGCACCACGCCACCGAAGGCGGCGACGAGGCCGACCTTGACCTCGCTCAGCGCGAATCTCGCCTGCTCGTCGGCGACCACGAGGTGGCAGGCGAGCACGAGCTCGAAGCCGCCGCCGTACGCCGCGCCGTTGACCGCAGCGATCACCGGCTTCGTGAGACCGCGGCGGTTGGTCAGCCCGCCGAACCCGCTGGTCGGGAACCACACCTGCTGACCGCTCGCGGTGTAGGCGAGATCGTTGCCTGCGCAGAACGACGCGTCACCGGCTCCGGTCAGGATGGCCACCCAGAGGTCGGCATCGGCGGCGTAGGCGTCGAAGACGTCGGCCAGCTCCTGGTTGGCGTCCGGATGCAGCGCGTTGCGCGCATCGGGTCGGTCGATCGTGATCTCGAGGACGTGCCCGTCGCGCACCACCTGGAGGTGCTCGTAGCTGTCACGGAAGCCCACCGGCGGGGTCGGCGCCAGCTCCTCGAGCCGCTCCAGGCTCACCGAGACCCGGTTGCCCCGACCCTCGGAGCGCACATAGACCCGGGCGCCCGGAGCCTCGTCGGAGGCCAGCAGGTCGACCGTCGTGTCGTCGCCGGGCAGCGTGGTGGCGAGGAAGCGGCGGCCGTCGGCCTCGAGCCGGCCGACCACGACGCCGGTGCGCTCGCCGCTGCGCCGGTGCTTGACCGTCCACGACTCGACGATCCCCCAGCCGTCGGCGACCTCGGCCACCACGGCACGCGGGAGCGCGTCGATGCGGGCCTGGAGGCGCGCGCTGGTGTCGGCTTCCCAGGCGGCGTACGCAGTGGAGTAGACGCCGACGGAGTACTTGCTCATCGTGCCGCCGTTGGCACCCACGAAGCCGAAGCTGCCGGGGGTGGCGCGGGCCCGCGCGACGGTCTCGACGATCGCGTGCATCGAGTAGTTGTTGCCCGGCCCACCGAAGAAGGGCAGACCGCCGGTGACGGTGAGTCCGCGAGGGTCGTCGGTCGCGAGGCCCAGGCCGTCGCAGACCATGCTGACCGGCGAGGAGAAGCAGGAGTACAGGTCGAAGGTCGCCACGTCGTCGAGGCCGACGCCCGCCATCGTCAGCGCGGCCTTCGACGCCAGCACCGAGCCCGGCGCCTCCCCCAGGCTGGCGCGCTCGACGAGGGCCTGCTCACGGATGTCGGCGTGACCACGCAGGTAGACCCACCGGTCCTGGGCGATGCCGAGCTCGCGGGCGACGGCGACCGAGGTGAGCAGTACGGCCGCGCCCTGGTTGACCTTCTCCCGGGCGATGACATAGCGCGGGTAGGGCTCGGCGATCATCCGGTTCTGCTCGGTGACCGTCATCAGCTCTTCGGCGGTCCGCGCCACGGGGGCCGACGAGTGCGGGTTCGTCGCGGCCACCTCGGAGAACGGCGCGAACAGCCGGCCGATCGCCGCGGAGTACTCCGCACCCGAGTCGCCGCGCGCGGCCCTGCGAGCGTTGTCGAAGATCGCGTACTGGCTCACGGCGTCGTCCAGACCATGGTTGGCCTGGTAGCGGCTGACCAGTCCTTCGAGACCGAAGCCGCGGTCGTCGAGCTGGCCGCCGACCCGCTCGGTCCAGTCCGGACGATCGTCGCGGAAGGCGTAGTGGGCCATCGTCGACATCGCCTCGGCGCCGACCACCAGCGCGACCTCGCTCGCGCCCGCGGCGATCCGTCCGGCCAGCTCGGTGACCAGGTGCTGCGGCGACTGGCCGCCGGACGTCTCGAGGATCGCGAGTGCCGGGTCGGCACCGATCCGGGCGGCCACCGACCGGGGGAAGTTGTCGCTGCTGCCCAGCGGCGACATCGCGCCCGGGAACGACGCGTCGAACTGCCGCACCCCCGCCACCGTGTCGATGCGCGACGCCAGGTCCGCACCGCCGGCGTCGGCGATGGCGGCCCGGGCCGCGCGTGCGGCCAACTCGACCGGCGACAGCGCGGCGTAGTCGGCGTCGTCAAGGCGCTCGGAGGTCTGGGCGACCCCGACCAGCACCGGTGTCGTCTCGAGCACAGCACCATCCTCACGCTCCGGGCGGGCGGTCCCGCGCGACGGAGCACGACAATGACATACGGCGCCGCGACGCGAGGACGTGGACCGACACTTTCGCCGATCGCGGCCACAGCGCGGCGCGGACCCCGTAGTTTGTGGCCCCATGGGAGACGTGCCGCAGGACGATCCGTCCGCGTCGGGGGGCGACCTGTTCGACCGGTGGCTGGCCCACCGCGAGCAGAGCACCGACGACGAGACCGAGCGACCCCGCACGTTCGGCATCGCGCGGCTCTCGGGTGATCGCGGCGAGGACGGCGATGACCACGAGGACTCCGAGGAGCCTCCCGGCGCGCCACTCTTCGCGGAGGAGCAGGCCCGGATCGACGAGCCTGGTGTCGCCGAGCGTGCGGTCGAGGAGCGCCCGGCGGTCGGTC
>WLIH01000075.1 GCA_009702305.1 Actinomycetota bacterium
CAGGCGTAGGGGTCGGAGCGCTCGGCCGCCCAGGCCAGCGGCATCGCGTCGGAGGCCACCACCGTGCCGGGGAAGGTGAGGCACCGGTCGAGCACTTCGCGATCGGCGGCCACCTCCTCGTCGAGCAGGTGGACGATCGCGATGCCACCCGGGTCCTGCGCGCGCAGCCGCAGCAGCTCGGCGACGTCGGCGACCCGGCGGCCGGTCGGTGCGTAGACCAACGAGCTCGGCGTGAGGCCGCGCCGGGCCAGACGGTCGGGGCTGAGGAAGTCGGCACTGATCGGCGTCGCGCCGGCTCCGTAGGGATACGCCTCGGTGGTCACCGGGGCCGCCGAGGCCTCGATGAGCCGGTGCACCCGGTCGACGAGGCGCGACGAGCTGCTGTTGACGTGACAGTAATGGGCCCGGACCCCCGTCTCGCCGGCCGCGCGGACGATCTCCTCCGCACCGTCGACCGGGACCCCCGGCAGCTGCTCGACGAGATCGCGAGCGTGGGTGAACGTCGCGACACCCGCACTCGCCGCGACCCGGGACACGGCGAGGTACTCCTCCGGATCGATCCGGGGGCCGTAGCCCTGCAGCATCCCGACGCCGAGCGCTCCCTGGGCGAGCTCCGCCTCGACCCGGGCGAGCAGCGCCGCCGTCTGCTCGGGTCGCGCCTCGGCCTGCCAGCGCTGGTCCCCGAAGAACGCCAGCGCCTGCTCCGGACCGCCGACCTCGATGCCGCCGACGTGGATCATCCGGGAGATCTGCCAGGAGGCGGAGGTGCCGTAGCCGATCGCGCGGCCCGCGGCCGCCACGTCGGCGTACCACCGCTCCACCTCGACCGTGCCGGCCTCGAGGTCCAGCGCTGTGGTCACCCCGTCGTGCGCCTGGAGCCGGCTCCCGGCCACGGACTGCGCATGGCTGTGCAGGTCGATCCACCCGGGAGCGACGACCGCACCGGACACGTCCACCTCCTCGTGCGCGACGAGGTGGACCTCCGAGCAATCCCCCGCAGCGACGACGGCCACGACCGTCCCGTCGAGGACAGCGACGTCGGCGACCTCGTCGCGCCCTGTCTCCGGGTCGAGCACCCGCCCGCCTCGCAGCACCAGGTCGCACGCATGCGTCGTCATGCGCCCGGACGGTACACCCGTGATTTGCCGACGATCCGGCCCTGGACGCCGAGGGGCGACTGGGTCGGGCGGCGATCGACACAGGAGCGCACCGGCTGCGGTTGCCGACCTCCGCGCTCGGTGTCGGCCGGCTCCGGAGCCTCCGCCTGCTGCGCAGCCTGAAGGGCGAGCGCATTGGCCGAACGGACGAGACCGGCCGGCAGGGTGGCGAGAGAGTCGATGGCCGCGCTGTACGACACCGCCTGCCCCACGAGCAGGGACGGCACCACCACGTCAGGCGTGTCGCCGGCGGTGTGGAAGTAGTCGCCCGAGCCGGAGATGCCGATGATCGGGATGCCGGCGGCGTACGCCACCGACTGCTCGCCCGGATTCAGGACCGACGGCGGTGTCGTGGACAGCGGCTGGGAGCCGAGGAAGGAGGCGGTCGCCACGGCCTCGAGCACCGGGTTCTCGCTGACGTAGAGCGAGCGGGTCGGCTCACCGACGGGCAGATCGCTGGTGGAGGCGAGCGCGCGCGTCGCGATCGAGGCGCCCAGGTGCAGGTAGGCGTCGGCACGCGCGAACCAGCTCTCGTGCGCAGCCAGCAGGACGGGCAGGCCCAGGAAGCCGATCTCGTGACCCGAGAGACCGGCGAAGACCAGGCCGACCGGCCGCTCGGAGCGGGGCAGGCTGGCGTAGTGGCGGGCCAGGCCGAGCAGCACGGCCACACCTGCGCCTCGCTCCGAGCCCGATGAGACATGGGCGGAGGTGGGCGTGCCGATGACGAGATAGCGATCAGGGTCGGCGCCGGGCAGCACTCCCCAGACGTCGGTGTCGCAGGACTGCCCCACCCGGGCGGTGAGGGTCAGCGTCGCCCGCTCCCCAGCGGCGGCGACGACCTCGGCACCCGCGTCCGAGCCGACCAGGAGGGTGGGCAGATCCTGTACGCCGGCGCGCGAGTCGACGTTCTGATGCACGACCAAGCCGTCCGGGCCGTCGGTCACCACGACGAGGCCGGCCGCGCCGGCCTCGTCCACCGCCCGGAAGGCACCCGGGAGCCCCACGGTCAGCCCGTTGACGACCGGCACCGTGACGACCGCGATCCTGCCCGCCACGTCGGCCGAGGAGACCTGGGCGGCGGAGCCGCTGCCGACGTCGACCAGCTCCGCGGTGATGCCGCGGGCACGTGTCAGACCGGAGTAGAGGTACGCCGCAGGACCAGCGACCGGAGCGCCGCCCACCGAGAGCGCGACCGTGCGCGGCAGGAAGCCGGCGAACGTGTAGGCGTCACTGCCGACGCGCAGCCCGGCCGAGCGCAGCCCGCGGGTGAGCCAGGCCTGGGTCCGGCGCTCGGCCGCGGTGCCGGTGCGGTGGTGGTCGCCGAGTCCGGCGTACTCGCGCACGGCGCTCATCAGGCTGGCCTCACCCAGCAGATCGGCGCCGGCGCGGTCCGGCCCGGCCGGCGACAGGGCGGCCGCCGGCGCCAGGAACGACGCGGAGAGTGCGAGTGCGGCAGCCGCACACGCGGCCCGAGGCGAGATCACTCCACGTTAACTGCAGTGTCTCACTGCAGTTACTCGTTCAAGAGTCGGGCGTCTGGACCAGTGCCGACTACCCGACTCCAGATCCCAGCGTGGGCTGGGGATCCGAGGGCAGTGGGCGCAGTCTCAACGAGCGAGAGCCGGGCAGGTGACGATCCTGCCAAGCCCGCCCGGGAGGGCGTCGACAGCGCCTACGGTCGCACCATGTCACGCCGCCCTGCCCTGCCCCGACTGGCCCGCGTCCTCGCCGCCACGACCGCTCTCGTGCTCACCGCCGGCCTCACCGCCGGACTCACCGAGGCGACCTCGGCACTGCCCGCCACCGAGGTGAGCACCGCACCGGCGAGCGACTCGCACCAGGTGCGCGGCGACCTCGGCGCGGCGACCGGCGCCCCGAAGGTCTGGGCGCGACGCGTCCTGGAGGCGTACGCCGACCGGCTCGGCGTCGACGCCGACAGCGTGCGGTGGGAGCTGGTGCGCGACTCGCTGATCGGCACCAGCGTGCGGGGCCGGTCCTACCGCGGTGGCGTGCCGGTGCTCGGCACCGACGTGCTGGTGGCGGCCATCCACGGCCGCGTCGCCCTCATCGAGGCCCGCGGCACCACGCTGCCCGGCTCGTCGACGGTCACGCCGATCGGCACCGCCGCTGCCCGCGACATCGCGTTGAGCGCCCTCGACGTGACCTCCCTGCTGGTGCCGGCGACCGTCGAGCGCGTCCTGGTGCCGGCGGCCGGACGACTGGTCGACACCTACCGGGTCTCGCTCGTCGGCAAGGTCCCCGCGCGAGCGGCTCTGGTCGACATCGACGCGGCGACCGGGCTCGTGCGCGGGGTCACCGACCCCGGTCAGTACGACGAGACCGGCACCGTCGAGGCGCAGATCTTCGATCCGAACCCGATCCAGAGCGGGCGCGACACCAGCCTGCGCTCGCCGTTCGAGACCAACACCGGGGTCGACGTGCCGCTCGACAGCGCCGAGCTCACCGCCCAGCTGCAGACGCGGACGCTCCAGCACCTGGACACCGACATGCTGGCCGCCGGCGTCCTCAAGGGCACCTGGGTCGACGTCGTCGCCCCCGTCGGCTACCTCAACCCGCTCGGCGGCCCGCTGTCCTACAGCCGCTCCGACCCGCGCTTCGTCGGGGTGATGGCCTACGCCCACCTCGACCGCTACCAGAGCTGGCTGCAGCTGCTGCGCATCACCGACGTCAACGCCGAGGCCCAGCAGGTCATCCCGACCCTGCTCGAGGGCTACGACAACTCGATGTACATCCCGGCCCAGGACCTCGTGGTTTTCGGCGGCGGCGGCGTGCCCGACGCGGAGGACGCCGAGGTGATCCTGCACGAGTACGGCCACGCCATGCAGGACGCGCAGGTGCCCGGCTACGGCGAGAGCGCCGAGGGCGGCGCCATGGGCGAGGGCTTCGGCGACTTCAACGCCGCGAACTACTTCGCCCTGACCAGCAAGGGATTCGGCGATCTGTGCGTCGCCGACTGGGACGCGACGTCGTACTCCACCGAGGACCCGCCGTGCCTGCGCCGGATGGACTCGCCGAAGAAGTACCCCGCCGACATCGAGGGCGAGGTGCATGCCGACGGCGAGCTGTGGTCTGCGTACCTGTGGCGGGTGCGCAGCCACCTCGGCAGCACCAATCAGGCGCGCACCAACAACGCAATCACGCTGGTCCTCGCGATGCACGAGCTGCTGACCCCGCAGGCGGAGTTCGTCGACGCGGTCGCCGGCCTGCGGACGGCGGCCAAGGCCCTCGGTCACCGCGACTGGGCGCGCGCCGTGGTCAAGGAGGCCAAGGTGACCGGCTTCGCGATCAAGCGCTGACGCCGGGCTCCTCATGCCGCACCGGGCAGCCTCGCAGGCCGGGCGTGGGGAAGCTGCCCAGCTGGGCGACGTCGTAGCCGTCGGGGTAGGAGCGCACCCACGGCAGGTCGGCCACCGTCTGGGCGGTCATCCGCGCAGGAAAGAGCCGCAGCGCGCGGCCGCGAATCTTCAGGGCGGCACGTGAGGCCGCGACGGCGGCCGGCGACGGCGCGGCGTAGCCGAACGCCGCACGCAGCGGCGGATCCATCAGAGCGCGACTGAAGACCTCGACGGCCCGGGCGGCGAACGCCGGCTGGAAGGTCAGCAGCAGCGCCAGCGTGGAGTCGGCGACACGACGGGCGCCCTCGTCGAAGGCGAAGTGCTCGACCTCGTAGGCGTCCATCAGCTCCGCGAAGCCGGCGTAGGTCTCGGGCATGCCGGTGATGTTGAGATGCTTGCCGAGCAGCCGGTAGTAGCGCACCGAGGCGTCGAGCTCCGCGGCGCTCAGCGCACGCTTGCCGAAGTCGTCGATCCAGCGCTTCGGCACCACGACGAAGGTCGACAGGACGTAGAGCATCTCGTGGTTGGGGATGTCGTAGCTGCGGTGCATCTGGTTGATCCGACGCACCGCCGTGCGCGCCTCGGGGTCGTCGAACCCCTTGAGGAACGGCACCTCCAGCAGCAGACCGGTGTCGTCGTAGCGCTTCTGCACGCGCTCCGTGAACTCCCCCGTCGCGTCGAGCAGCCGACCGATGCCGGGCACGGCGTAGGTGCGGAACAGCGCGAAGGACAGCGCTTGGTTCATGTCCCACGGGAACTCGTAGGTCACGACGTTGCGGTAGATCTCGACGAAGTCGACCTCGGGGTCGAGGCGCGCGTTGAGCTGTTGCCAGTGGTCGCGCGGCACCCCGCCGAACGTCTTGCCCCGCACCGTGAAAGACCTCATGTCCGCCAAACTAGAGCAGCCGCTCTGGTTTGGCTAGAGTCGTCCTCATGCGTACGCCGATGCAGTCCCGCAGCGAGACCTCGGCCGAGCAGATGGTCAGCGCAGCGCTCGCCCTGCTCGAGGAGGGCGGCGTGGGCGCGGTGACGATCGCCGCCGTCGCAACGCGCTCGGGCATCTCCAACGGCGCGCTCTACCACCGCTTCGGGGACCGGTCCGGTCTGCTGCGGGCGGCGCAGGACCAGGTGCTCGGGACGATCGAGGCCGAGACGGCCGATGCCTTCGACCTGGCCGACGCGGAGCCGGACGACGACCGAGCGACCCGACTGCTGGCTCAGGCCGCGCTGAGCATCTTCGCCGAGCACCGGGGCGCGATGCGCGCCTTCCTGGTCGAGACCCGCGAGCAGCAGCCCTTCCGCGAGCGCACCGAGCAGAGCAGCCACCTCATCGGCGCGCTGGTCACCGGGTGGCTGATCACCCGCTTCGACACCTCGCCGGCCGACGCCGACGCGGCGTACCGGATGCTCTTCGCCCTCGGTGCCGCTCAGGCGCTCTTCGACGACGCGCAGGTCTCGCCGCGACCGGTCGAGCCGGGCACGTTCGCGGACGCGATCGCCCGGGCGCTCAGCGCCGTGGCCCGCCGCAGCTGAGGGGGTTCAACTGCTGGGCGCGGTCTCCAGCCGGAAGCCGACGCCACGGACGGCCACGACCTTCTCACGCACGCCGACGCCCTCGAGCTTCTGCCGGAGTCGCCCGATCGTGACGTCGAGGGTCTTCGTCGAGCCGTACCAGTTCTCGTCCCAGACGTCGGCCATCAACCGGCCGCGGGAGACGACCTTGTCGCGGTGCGAGGCGAGGATCGCGAGGACCTCGAACTCCTTGCCCGTGAGCGGCACCTCCTGCTCGCCGGAGTAGACCCGACGCGCGTCCACGTCGATGCGCAGCCCGGTCGGGTCGACCGGCTCGGTCGAGGCGACCGCCCCACCCGTGCGGCGCAGCAGGGCGCGCACCCGGGCCTGCAGCTCGGCGACGCCGAACGGCTTGACGAGATAGTCGTCGGCTCCGTAGTCGAGCCCGACGACGCGGTCGAGCTCGCCGGCGCGGCCGGTGACGATCATGATGGCCCCCTTGTAGCCGGCCTCACGAGCCTTGCGGCACACGTCGAGACCGTCCATGTCCGGGAGGCCGAGGTCGAGGATCGTGATGTCGGCCGGGCGTGCCGCAAGCTCCTCGAGGGCACCTTCGCCACTGTCCACCGAGGCGACCTCGTAGCCGTCGCGCTGCAGGGTCCGCACGAGGGGGAAGGCGATGTCTTCCTCGTCCTCGACAACCAGGACCGTCTGGGGCATGTGCTCGATCATAGGGGCAGAGCAGCTCCCGGCCATGGACGCCCGCGCCCGACGGACCGGTCAGACCTCGCCGGCGAACAGGTCGCCGAGGTCCTCGACGCGCTCGAGCACCTGCTCGAAACGCAGCTGCTCCAGGCCCAGCGGATCGTCGGCGCCGTCCTCGACCTCGGCCCAGGAGACGGGCGCGGCGACGTGCGGGCGCTCGCGCCCGCGCAGCGAGTACGGCGAGATGGTGGTCTTGGAGCCGGCGTTCTGCGACCAGTCGAGGAACACCTTGCCGCCGCGGCGCGCCTTGGTCATCGTGGCCGTGACCAGTCGCGGGTGCTCGCCCTGCAACTCCTCGGCCAGCTCCTTCGCGAGCGCGGTCGACACGTCCGGCGCCAGGCGGCCGGGCAGGTCGGCGTAGAGGTGCAGGCCCTTGCTGCCGCTGGTGACGGGCTTGCCGACCAGGTCGCGCTCGGCGAGCTTGTCGCGCACCAGCAGCGCCACCTGGCAGCACTCGTGCAGACCGGCCGGCTCGCCCGGGTCGAGGTCGATGACCAGGCGGTCGGCGTTGCGGGGACGACCGTTGCGCCCGACGCTCCACTGGTGCACGTGCAGCTCGAGCGCGGCGAGGTTGACCAGCCAGGTCAGCGTCGCGAGGTCGTCGACGATCGGGAAGACGAGCGTGTCGCCGTTCTTCGACGGTCCGCGCGAGCCGGTCGTCGGCACCCGCACCGTGCGCACCCAGCTCGGAGTGCCGGCCGGCGCGTTCTTCTCGAAGAAGCTGCCGTCGGCGACCCCGTGCGGCCAGCGGATCCGGGTCACCGCCCGGTCGGCCAGGTGCGGCAGCAGCGTCGGGGCGATTCGTGCGTAGTAGTTGAGCACCTCGCCCTTCGTGGTGCCGGTGCGCGGGTAGAGCACCTTGTCGAGGTTGCTGATGGTCAGGGTGCGGCCCTCGACGTCGACGTGCAGCGGCTCGGCCACGTCAGCGCCCGATCGCGATCACGGGCTCGCGGGTGCGGTCGAGGCGCACCATCAGCTGCTTGACGAACCACCGCGGCGCGCTCACGCAGCCGGCGGTGGCACCCGCGCCGTTAACGTGCAGGAAGATCCCGGAGCCGCGGTGGCGCACCTGCTCCTGGTTGAAGCCGATCACCAGGGAGTACTCGTACTGCACGTGGTAGTCGCGCAGCCGCTCGGATGCGTTCGGGTCGCTGGCCGGGAGACGCCAACGGAAGCCACCCTGAGCCTTGTTGCGGTAGCGGTTGTAGAAGTCGGAGGCGTTGTCCTGCACCCAGTAGTCCCCGGCCCGGATGCGCCGGTAGTGGAAGTCCCACGACGCCGACTTCGGGTGCCGACCGAAGGCCCACGGCAGCCGGTAGCTGCCCAGCGGTGTGGTGCCGCTGCCCTGGACGCGGCGCCGCGGCGCCACCAGTCCGGCGTACCCGATCCGTCCGTCGCGAGCCTGCATCCGCTGCTGCCAGCCCTCGCCGGTCAGCACCCACCAGGTGATCCGGGCGTGGTGCCCCCCGGTGTGGCGGGCGGTCACCACCTGGCGGGTGCCCGGGCGCAGCCGCACGGTGACGCCGTCGAGCTCGACGGTGCGCGAGGCGCGCTCGCCGGCCTCGACCGCCCGGGCGCGCGCCGGATCGGCAGGGGCAAGAAGGGCCCCGATCAGCAGCAGGGCGAGCAGCGCCTTCACAGGTCCTCCGGCGACAGGTCCGTGCGCAGGCCCTGGTACGACGGCTGCCGGAGCCGCGCGTAGCCGAGCCCGTGGGTGTCGACGTCGACCACGAGCACGGGGTCGACCCAGCG
>WLIH01000076.1 GCA_009702305.1 Actinomycetota bacterium
GTCGGCGCTCGGATGCCAGGCACGCGACACGAGCAGGAAGCCGGCCTCGTCGGCGCGGATCGGGCGCAGCAGCCCGGGCAGCCGGAGGAGGAACGCCGCGGCGGCGGCCAGCAGCACGGTCCGGCGCGCCGACCAGGTGATGGGTGGCGCCACCTCAGTCGCGCCCGCGCAGCAGCGAGACCCGGATCTCGCGCAGCTCGCCGGTGACCACCCCGCGGGCGATCGCCGGATCGGACTCCATGATCGCTCGGGCGGCCGACTCGTCGACCGCCTCGAAGACGGTGATCCCGGTGTTGACCTCGCCGAGCGTCGGCCCGGCCAGCACGAGGACGCCGTCGGCGAGCAGCTGCTGCAGGTGGGCGAAGTGCTCGGCGAAGACCGACGCCTCCTGCTCGGTCATCGTGCTGGCGAAGTCCGGGCGCGGCGGGTGGAGGAGGTAGATCCAGCTGCGGCTCACCGGAGAACTCTCTCAGGACCCCGCCCTGGGCGTGTCCGTCGCCACGTCGCGCGGCGACACTGTTGCACGGGCGAAACACCCACGACCCTGTCCCGCAACGCGGCGGAGGGACGGTTCGAGGGACCACCCGGAGCCGGGTCCGCGTGGGCGTCCGAGAAGTGAACGATCCCGAGGAGACCCATGCTGTGGCGAGTCCGCACCTCCCTGCCGGACCGCCCGGGCGGCCTCGCGGCGCTGGCGCAGCGCGTCGGTGAGGCCGGTGTCAACATCATGGGTCTGCAGATCTTCCCGGGCCTCGACGAGGTCACCGACGAGATCGTGATGCGCACGCCCGACGGGTGGAGCGAGGTGGAGATCCAGGGCCTCATCGAGGGGTCGGGCTGGACCTTCATCACAGCCCAGGTGTGCACGGAGGCGGCCCTGCTCGACCAGCCGACCCGCTACGTGCAGGCCGCGCGCACCATCCTCGCGCGGCCCGCGTCGTTCCCCGAGGTGGTCGCCCAGCTCTTCGATGCCGAGTCCGAGCCGTCGACGGGCGAGGGTCCCCCGCAGGACGGCATCGAGATGACCGTGGGCGAGATCCAGGTGCAGGTGCGCCGGACGGCGCCGTTCACCGACGTCGAGCGGGCGCGGGCGGCGGCGATGGCCGACCTCGTCAGCGACGTCCTCCAGCGCAGCAAGGAGTCGGCGGCGATCGGCACGACGAGCCCGGGCCGTCGCCTCGGCGGCGGCGCCACCCCGGAGTACGTCGTGTCGGGCGACTCGGTGTCGGCGATCCTCGAGGGCATCGTGGTGGGCCTGGCGACCGTGCAGCCGGCGACCGACGATCCCGACGTGCGCCCCGTCACACTGCGCGTCGACCCGGCCTGGCAGCGGCGCGGCATCGGCACCAGGCTGCTCGTCGACGCGTCCCGGCTGGCGCACATGATGGGCGCCGCCGAGATCCTGCTGACCACGCGCTCGGACAACCAGGCGGTGCTGCCGATGGTGCTCGCGGCCGGCATGCGCGGACGGATCCGGATGGCGGCCGACCAGCTCACGGTGCGCGTCCCGGTGCGCGACCTCAAGCCCCTGTCCTGACGCCTGCCCTGACCCCGCACCGGCGGCCCGTCGCCGGTAGGCTGGGGGAGTGGAGCTCCCCGACAAGTTCGCTGCGCTGGGCCTGACCTACGACGACGTCCTGCTGCTGCCGGGTCACTCCGACCTGGCGCCGGCCGACATCGACACGACCTCGCGGCTGACCCGCGAGATCTCGCTCAAGGTGCCGCTGATCAGCGCGGCGATGGACACCGTCACCGAGTCGCGGATGGCGATCGCCATGGCCCGCGAGGGCGGGATCGGCGTGCTGCACCGCAACCTGTCGATCGAGGACCAGGCCTACCAGGTCGACCTCGTCAAGCGGACCCAGACCGGCATCATCTCCAACCCCGTGACGATCGGTCCCGACGCGACGCTCGAGGACCTCGACCGCATCTGCGGGGAGTACCGCGTCTCCGGGCTGCCCGTCGTCGATGCCGGCGATCGCCTGCTCGGCATCATCACCAACCGCGACCTGCGCTTCACCCCGGTCGCGGAGTGGGGCAGCACCAAGGTCGACGAGATGATGACGCCGATGCCGCTGATCACCGGTGACGTCGGCATCTCCCGCGAGGACGCCACCAAGCTGCTGCGCAAGCACAAGCGCGAGCGGCTCCCGCTGGTCGACGCCGACGGTCGTCTCGCCGGGTTGATCACCGTCAAGGACTTCGTCAAGGGCGAGCAGTTTCCGAATGCGTCGTACGACGCCCAGGGCCGGCTGCTCGTCGGTGCCGCCATCGGCTACTTCGGCGATGCCTGGGAGCGGGCGACGACGCTGATCGAGGCGGGGGTCGACGTGCTCGTCGCCGACACCGCCCACGGCAACGTGCGGATGCTCCTCGACATGGTGCAGCGGCTCAAGACCGACCCCGCCACCCGCCACGTCCAGGTCATCGGCGGCAACGTCGCGACCAAGGAGGGGGCGCAGGCCTTCGTCGACGCCGGCGCGGACGCCGTCAAGGTGGGCGTCGGACCCGGCTCGATCTGCACGACCCGCGTGGTCACCGGCGTCGGCGTGCCGCAGGTGACGGCGGTCTATGAGGCGTCGCTGGCGACCAAGCCGGCCGGTGTGCCGCTCATTGCCGACGGCGGCATGAAGCACTCCGGCGAGATCGCCAAGGCGATCGTCGCCGGTGCCGACACCGTGATGCTCGGCTCGCTGCTCGCGGGCTGCGAGGAGTCGCCGGGCGAGCTGGTCTTCGTCAACGGCAAGCAGTTCAAGTCCTACCGCGGCATGGGCTCCCTCGGAGCGATGTCGAGCCGAGGCAAGAAGTCCTATTCCAAGGACCGCTACTTCCAGGCCGAGGTCACCAGCGACGACCAGATCGTGCCCGAGGGCATCGAGGGCCAGGTCGCCTACCGCGGCCCGCTGTCGGCGGTGTCGCACCAGCTCATCGGCGGCCTCAACCAGTCGATGTTCTACGTCGGCGCCCGCACGGTGCCGCAGCTGCAGGAGCAGGGCCGGTTCGTCCGGATCACCTCGGCCTCCCTCAAGGAGAGCCACCCCCACGGCGTCCAGATGACCGTCGAAGCCCCCAACTACTCAGGACGCTGACAGCCACATGAGCGACATCGAGATCGGCCGCGCCAAGCGGGCCCGGCGCGCGTACTCCTTCGACGACATCGCGATCGTGCCGTCGCGGCGCACCCGCGACCCCGAGGAGGTCAGCACGCACTGGCAGATCGACGCCTACCGCTTCGACCTCCCCGTGCTCGCCGCCCCCATGGACTCGGTGATGTCACCGGAGACCGCCATCGCGTTCGGTCGCTTCGGTGGGCTCGGCGTGCTCAACCTCGAGGGACTCTGGACCCGCTACGACGACCCGACGCCGCTGCTCGAGGAGGTCTCCGGGCTCGAGGGAGCCGACGCGACCCGTCGGATGCAGGAGATCTACGCCGAGCCGGTCAAGGCCGAGCTGATCACGGAGCGGTTGCACCAGATCCGCGCCGCCGGGGTCACGGTCGCCGGATCGCTGTCGCCGCAGCGCACCAAGGAGTTCGCCAAGGCGGTCGTCGACGCCGGCGTCGACATGTTCGTCATCCGGGGCACCACGGTCTCGGCCGAGCACGTCTCCTCGCAGGCCGAGCCGCTGAACCTCAAGGAGTTCATCTACGAGCTCGACGTGCCCGTGATCGTCGGCGGGTGCGCCACCCACCAGGCCGCGCTGCACCTGATGCGCACCGGCGCGGCCGGCGTGCTGGTCGGCTTCGGCGGAGGTGCGGCGCACACCACCCGCACCGTCCTCGGCGTCGCGGTGCCGATGGCCTCGGCCGTGGCCGACGTGGCAGCGGCGCGTCGCGACTACCTCGACGAGTCCGGCGGTCGCTACGTCCACGTCATCGCCGACGGGTCGATCGGCAAGTCCGGCGACGTCGCCAAGGCGATCGCCTGCGGTGCCGACGCCGTCATGGTCGGATCGCCCTTCGCGCGGGCGACCGACGCGCCCGGCCACGGCTTCCACTGGGGCACCGAGGCGCACCACGCCGAGCTGCCGCGCGGCCAGCGGGTGAAGTTCGAGACGGTCGGCACCCTGGAGGAGATCCTCTTCGGTCCCTCGCGCGTCGCCGACGGCACGATGAACCTCATCGGTGCCCTGCGTCGCTCGATGGCGACCACCGGCTACACCGACGTCAAGGAGTTCCAGCGGGTCGAGGTCGTCGTCGAGTGACCGAGCCGGTCATCATCCACACCGACGGCGCGTGCATCCCCAACCCCGGTCCGGGCGGCTGGGGGGCTCTGCTGCGCCAGGGCGGCCACGAGCTCGAGCTCTGCGGCGGCGAGGCCGGCGAGACGACCAACAACCGGATGGAGCTGACCGCCCCGATCCGCGCCCTCGACGCGCTCAAGCGACCGGTCGTCGTGCACCTCTACACCGACAGCACCTACGTGCGCAACGGGATCATGAAGTGGGTCGCCGGCTGGTCGCGCAACGGGTGGCAGACCTCGGCCAAGCAGCCGGTCAAGAACGTCGACCTGTGGCAGCAGCTGGTCGAGGCGACCAGTCGCCACCAGGTCGAGTGGCACTGGGTCAAGGGCCATGCCGGCGACGAGGGCAACGAGCGCGCCGACCGGCTCGCCGCCCGCGGCCTCGCCGAGGCCGTGGCCGCGGCCGCGTCGTGACCGCGCTCGTCGTCGCGGCCGGCCAGGCCGTTGCGATCGCAGGAGACCTCGCGGCCAACATCGACACCGCGGCGCGGCTGACCCGGCAGGCCGCCGCTGCCGGAGCCCGGCTGTTGGTCCTGCCCGAGGCCTTCCTCACCGGCTACGACGAGGGCGTCTTCGTCGGGCCACTGCCCACGGTGGAGGGCCTGCTCGACGGGTGGCTCGACCCGCTGCGCCTGGCCGCGGCGGCCGGAGGCGTGAGCGTCGTCGTCGGCATCGCGTTGCAGCGCGGCACGTCTCGCCGGCTGTCCCAGCTGGTCGTGACCACCGACGGTGCCGTCACCGCGCCCTACGACAAGCAGCACCTCGACGGAGCGGAGAAGGACCTCTTCAGCACCGGCGACCACGGCACCTCGATCTGCGTCGACGGCGTCGAGCTCGGCCTCTCCATCTGCTACGACGGCTGCTTCCCCGAGCACGCCCGCGCCGCCGCGGCCGACGGTGCGATCGGCTATCTCAGCTCGGCGGCGTACTTCCCCGGCGGCGAGCACCGCCGCGACCTCTATTACGCCGCCCGCGCCGTCGAGAACGGGATGTATGTCGTGCTGTCGGCCCTCACCGGGCGCTGCGGTGCCTCGGAGTTCATCGGCGGCTCGGCCGTCTTCGACCCCGAGGGCCGTCCGCTCACGTCTGCGGTGGACGGGGAGGGTCTCGCGGTCGCCCAGATCGACGTCGCCGAGGTCACCCGCACCCGGGCTCGGCACACCATGCTGGCCGACCACCGCGCGAGCCTCGGCCCGCGTCGGCGCCCGGGCGCCGAGACCATCTGATGTGACCGTCGTTACACAGGCATGCCTCGTCGCCTGCTCACCGCCGCGCTCGTCCTGCTGACCGCCGGCGGCCTGTCCGCCGGCCACGCCGGGGCGGTGCCGGCCGCCGAGGTGAGCGCGAGCGCGCGCGCCTCGACGCCGGTGCCGCTCCCCACGCTGAGCACTCCGCCCGACGGGATCCACGGTCACCCGCTGTGGGACTCCTGGCACGATCTCGCGCCCTTCGGCTACACCGAAGAGGAGTTCCTGGTCTCCGGCACGGCGCGTGCCGACGACGGCACCACCACCGCGCCGTACACGACGCGCGTCATCGTCTTCAGGCCCGAGCGGCGCGCCGACTTCAACGGCACGGTGCTGCTCGACTGGGTGAACGTGACGGCGCAGTTCGAGAACGCGGTCGACACGCTCGAGGCACGCGAGATGCTGCTGCGCGAGGGCTTCGCGTTCGTCCACGTGAGCGCCCAGGCCGCCGGGCTGTGCTGCACGCCGTTGACGCCGCAGATCTACGACCCCGTGCGCTATGCGGCGATCGAGCATCCCGGCGACGAGTTCGCCGCCTCGATGTTCTCCCAGATCGCGCTCGCCATGCGCACGCCGGTGGTGCGCGGGGTGCGACCGATGGGGGACCTGCGGGTGCGGCGGGTGCTCGCGGCCGGCCAGTCACAGTCGGCCAGCCGGCTCTACGCCTACGTCAACGGAGCTCAGGGCGGCGCGGGGGTGATCGACGGATTCCTGATCCACGGTGGGGGCGATCTCGACTACCCGCAGGCGTTGCGGGTCCCCGTGCTCCAGCTCAACAGCGATCTCGCCGAATCCACCGGGACGCCCGACACCGACCGACGCTACCGGCTCTGGGAAGTCGCCGGTGCGGCCCACTCCGACCTGTTCATCGGCTACCAGTCGGTGGTCGGCAACGGCGGTCGGGTCGCCGGTCTGCCGGCGATGGATCGCGCGGGCTACGACGCCAGCATCGAGGCCGCTGGCAACTACGGCCAGGTGCTCTCCCCGCTCCTGGGCACCTGCACCGTCGCCGGGGCCGCGATGCCGACTCACTATGCGGTCTCGACGGCCCTGCATCAGCTCAACCGGTGGGTCATCACGGGTCGGGCGCCTGCGGTGATGCCTCGCTTCGAGTACGACGCCGACGGGGTCACGCCCCTGCGCGACGCCGACCGCAACGTGCTGGGAGGCATCCGGCTGCCACCGATCCAGGTGCCGGTCGCGAGCTACGAGTCGACGCTGTGCCAGCTCGGCGGCATCACCGTGCCCTTCACCGACGTCGAGATCCAGAGCCGCTACCCCACCTTCGACGACTACCAGGCGCGGATGGCGCAGGCGACGGACCTCGCGGTGCGCCGGGGGTGGCTGTTGCCCGTCGACGCGGTCGACATGATGCGACGCGTCTGCTCGGCCCAGGGGCGTTACGTCACGGGCGACCAGGGCACCTGCCGGGACTACGCGCCGCCGCGCTTCGCCGTACGCCGTTAACGGGCGAGCCGGGCCCGGCCCGCGTCGAGCGCATCCAGACAGCCCGCCCACATGCCACGCACCACGTCGGCCACGGGCAGCAGCCCCTCGATCCGGGATGCCACCTGGCCGGTGTTGGCGAGGCTGGCGTCGAGGTCGCCGCCGAAGTAGAGGTCCTCGACCCGGCTCATCAGCTTGACGCCCGGGTCGTCGGCGACGACCCGGTCGGCGAGCGGGGTGCGGATCACCCGCATGGTCGGGTTGCCCGGCACGCTGACCAGGACGGTGGCGTTGTCGTCGGCCGCCACGATCGCGTCGGTGAAGTGGTGGTGCACGCCCGCCTCGTGGGTGGCCAGCATCCGGGTGCCGAGCTGCACGCCCTCGGCGCCGAGCACGAAGGCCGCCGCCATCGAGGTGGCGTCGCAGATGCCGCCGGCCGCGATCACCGGGAGGTCGAAGCGCGAGCAGACCAGGGGCAGCAGGACCATCGTCGAGGCGCCGGCCGCGTTCTTGAACCCACCCCCCTCGACGCCCTCGACCACCAGCCCGTCCACGCCGGCGGCGACCGCCTTCTCGGCGCCGCGCAGGTTGCCGACGACGTGGAAGACGGTCAGTCCCGCGTCGTGCAGCCGCTCGGTGAAGAGCGCGGGATCGCCCGCCGACGTCGCGACGTAGCGCACCCCGGAGGCGGCGATCGTGTCGACGATCGACGGGTCGTGCTTCCAGCCGCCGATCAGCAGGTTGGCACCGACGGGTCGGTCGGTGAGGGTGCGGACCCGCGCGAGGTCGGCGCGACCGCCGTCGGAGAGGGTCTCGATGATGCCCATGCCGCCGGCCTCGGAGACCGCGGCGGCGAGCTCGGCGCGGGCGATGTAGGTCATCGGCGCCTGGATGATCGGGATCTCGATGCCGAGCAGTGACTGGACGCGGTTCATGGTGCTCCTCGGCTGCGGGACGCGGGACACACGGCCGTCACACGTGCTTTGCGAGGATAGGGCCATGGCCTCCCCGCTGAGCAGACCCGGCGTCCTCAGTCCTGCAGCGCGCGACACCGCTCTCGCGGCGATGGCCGGCGTCGGCGGTGAGGCCGAGCTCGACGTCCTGGTCGTCGGCGGCGGCGTGGTCGGTGCCGGCACCGCGCTCGACGCCGTGACCCGCGGCCTCAACACCGGGCTGCTCGAGCAGCGCGACCTCGGCAGCGGCACCAGCAGTCGCAGCAGCAAGCTGATCCACGGCGGGCTGCGCTACCTCGAGATGCTCGACTTCGCCCTGGTGCGCGAGGCGCTCCAGGAGCGGGGGCTGCTGCTGACCCGGCTAGCGCCGCACCTGGTCAAGCCGGTGCCGTTCCTCTACCCGCTCACCCACCGTGGCTGGGAGCGGCCCTACATCGGAGCCGGCCTCGCGTTGTACGACGCCATGGCGATGACCGGCAAGTACGACATGGGCGTGCCGCGCCACAAGCACCTCTTCCGCCGTCAGGTGGCTCGGATCGCGCCGGACTTCAAGGCCGAGTCGCTGGCCGGCGCTATCCAGTACTGGGACTGCCAGGTCGACGACGCGCGGCTGGTGCTCACCGCCGCCCGCACGGCA
>WLIH01000077.1 GCA_009702305.1 Actinomycetota bacterium
GACGGCGACGAGCGCGCCCGCGATGCCGGCGATGAGGATGCCGCCCGCGATCGCGATGATCACGGCGAGCGGGTGCACCGAGACCCAGCGGCCCATCAGGAACGGTTGCAGGACGTGCGCCTCGAGCTGCTGGACCGCGATGATCACGGCCAGCATGACGAGTGCGGTGATCGGGCCCTGGTCGACGAGCGCGACCAGCACGGCGACCGTGCCGGCCACCGTCGCCCCGACCAGGGGGATGAACGCGCCGAGGAAGACCAGCACGCCGATCGCGAGCACGAACGGCACCTGCAGGACCGCGGCCCCCACCGCGATGCCGATCGCGTCGACGGCCGCCACGATCACCGTGGCCCGGACGAACTGGGTCAGCGAGATCCAGGCCACCCGGCCCGAGGAGTCGACGCGCTCGCGGGCGGTGCGGGGCGCGAGCCGGACGAACCACGACCAGATCCGGTCGCCGTCGGCGAGGAAGAAGTAGAGCGAGAAGAGCACGATGAAGAAGCCGGCGAACACGTGTCCGACCGCCGCGCCGACCTCGGTGACCTGGCTGACCAGCTCGCCGTCCTGCGACTGCTTGGTGATCGCGTCCTGCGCGCGCTGGATGTAGTCGTTGATCTGGCTGTCGCTGGCGTGCAGCGGACCGTCCTTGAGCCAGGTGCGGATCTCGCCGAGGCCCTTGACGGTCTGGTCGGCGAGATCGGTGGCGCCGGTCGCCACCTGCTGCCCGGCGAAGGTCAGCAGCGCGACGACGGCCCCGAGCCCGCCGATCACGACGACCAGGGACGACAGCCCGCGCGGCAGGCCCCAGCGCTGGAGCAGGGACACGACCGGGGCCGTGAGAGCGGCGATCAGCAGCGCGATGACAACCGGCAGCACGACGACCGACATGAAGCCGATCGCCGCGAAGATCACCGCGCCGGCGGCGACGATCACCAGGAAGCGCCAGGCCCAGCCGGCGGCCAGCTCCACACCGAGGGGTACGCCGGTCGCCGGGCGCGCTGCCGCGGCGCCGGCGAACGACGGGGCGGCGAGCTGGCGCTCGCGCTCGTCGCGCAGGGCTGCCCACTGGTGGGCGAGCCGTTGGGCCAGGCGGGCCTCGTGGCGGGCCTGCGCGGCGATCTCGGGGGTGTGCTCGTCCTCCGGCGGGCCGTGCGTCAGCTCGGGACCGTCGGCCTCAGCCACGGCGCGCCACCGCGGACAGGGAGCGACCCAGCGCCTGGTCCAGATCGGCGATCAGGTCGTCGACGGTCTCGATGCCGACGCTGAGCCGGATCAGGTCGGCCGGCACCTCGAGGTCGGTGCCCGCCACGCTGGCGTGCGTCATCCGGCCCGGGTGCTCGATGAGCGACTCGACCCCGCCGAGCGACTCGCCCAGGGTGAAGACCTCCGTCTGCTCGCACACCGCCAGCGCCTGGTCGACCCCGCCGACGACGCGGAAGGACACCATCCCGCCATACCTCTTCATCTGGCGCGACGCGACCGCGTGGCCCGGGTGGGACTCGAGACCGGGATAGATCACCTGCTCCACGGCCTCGTGGTCGAGCAGGTAGTCGACGACGCGCTCGGCGTTGTCGCAGTGACGGTCCATACGCACGCCGAGGGTCTTCAGCCCGCGCAGCGTCAGCCAGGCGTCGAAGGGGCCGGCGACCGCACCGATGGCGTTCTGGTGGTAGCCGACGCGCTCGGCGAGGTCGAGGTCGCGCACGACCAGCGCCCCACCCACGACGTCGGAGTGGCCGCCGCAGTACTTCGTCGTGGAGTGCACGACGGCGTCCGCGCCGAGGGTCAGTGGCTGCTGGAGGTACGGCGAGGCGAAGGTGTTGTCCACGACGAGCAGCGCGCCGGCGTCGTGGGCGAGCGCGGCGAGGGCCTCGATGTCGCCGATGTTGAGCAGTGGATTCGTCGGCGTCTCGACCCAGACCACCTTGGTCTCTCCCGGGCGGATCGCGGCGCGGACGGCGTCGATGTCGGAGACCGGGGCCGGGCTGTGCACGATCCCCCAGGCCCGCTCGACCTTGTCGAAGAGCCGGTAGGTGCCGCCGTAGGCGTCGTCGGGGATGACCACGTGGTCACCCGGCCGGCAGACGGATCGGATCAGGGTGTCCTCGGCGGCGAGGCCCGAGGCGAACGCGAAGCCTCGCTCGCCCTCCTCCAGCGCGGCGATGTTGCCCTCGAGTGCGGTGCGGGTGGGGTTGCCGGAGCGGGAGTACTCGTAGCCACCGCGCAGCCCGCCGACCCCGTCCTGCTTGTACGTCGACGTGGCGTAGATCGGTGGGATCACGGACCCGGTCATGGCGTCGGGTTCGTAGCCCGCATGGATGGCGCGGGTCTCGAAACCGGACTTGTGTCGGTGCTGCTGCTCGCTCACCACGCGAGCGTACTGGGCAGTGGGGCAGCCCCGACCGGGCGGCGCTCAGAGGTCGATCGGGACGGTGAGTCGCGCCCGGTAGCCCTGACTGACGCTGCCGGTGACGGTGGCGATCTGGTGCACGCCGTCGTCGTCGCCGAAGACGTTGTCGGAGCTGATCGAGACCCGCTCCAGGTTGGCGACCGAGGCCTCGTAGCCGTCGGCACGCCGGTAGACATTCATCGACGGCTTGCGCGGCAGCGCCAGCTGCGAGGTCAGCACGATCTCACCGCTGGAGGTCGCCTCGGCCTTGGACCGGTAGACCTCGAAGTGGATGTGCGGCCAGCGACCGGAGTAGCAGGCGGGGTAGATGCTGCGGAAGGTGACGACCCCGGCCTTGTCGCTGACCTGCACCCCCCGCAGGTAGTTCTCGTCCTCGACGCCGTCGGAGTACATCGAGTAGCGACCATCGCGGTCGCAGTGCCAGGCGTAGACGGCCAGGCCCTTGACCGGCTCGCAGGTCGCGGCGTCCTGCAACGTCAGGCTGAACCTCAGCGCGACCCCGGGCGCGGTGCCCGAGGCGGTGCCGATGCTCGTGGTGATGTCGCGGCGCACGATGCCGTCCTCCAGGAGGACATCGGGACCGTTGGAGCCGTCGCCGGGGAAGGGGCCGGCGGTCTCGGTCGGGATCTCGTCGCCGCAGCTCGCGGCCGCACGGCTGAGCACGGTGGTCGCCTGCGCCCCGCCTCCGCCGACCAGCAGGGCGGCGCCCACCCCGGCGCCGCCGACCCCGATCAGGCCGAGGACGGCGCGGCGATCGCGATGGCGGCGCTGCTGATCTCCGAGGGTGGCGAGGTCGTGGCCCAGGCCGAGGTCGTACGGGTCGTCGTGGGTGTGGCTCATGTCCCCGAGCCTGCACCCGCCGGCTGGCACCTCGCTCGGCGCGACCTGTGCGTCGTCTGTGGGAACCATTCGCTCAGGCTCGCTGTTGCAGACTGGTGCAGGCAACGACCAGGAGGTCCCCGATGTTCTTCACCCGCAAGCAGACCGAGCTGATCGCCCCCGAGCAGACGCTCCCCGGGCGCACCGAGAGCCCCTTCCACCTCGCCGAGCGGCACCGCGTGCTCGACGCACCGCTGGTCACCGACCAGGCGCCCGCCGGCTTCGAGGTCGCGGTGTTCGGACTGGGCTGCTTCTGGGGTGCCGAGGAGATCTTCTGGAAGACACCTGGCGTGTGGTCCACCTCGGTCGGGTACGCCGGCGGCACGACCCCGCACCCGTCGTACGAGGAGGTCTGCTCGGGCCGCACCAACCACACCGAGGCCACGCGGATCGTCTTCGACCCCGCCGTGGTGTCCTACGCCGACCTGGTCAAGACGTTCTTCGAGGTGCACGACCCGACCCAGGGCATGCGCCAGGGCAACGACGTCGGCACGCAGTACCGCTCGGCGCTGTACTTCACCTCGCCCGAGCAGGAGCAGACCGCCCGCGAACTGGCTGCGGCCTACGGCGCCGAGCTCGCCCGCCGCGGCCTGGGTGAGATCACGACCGAGATCCGCGAGGTGCCGACGTACTACTACGCCGAGGACCAGCACCAGCAGTACCTCGCGAAGAACCCGCACGGCTACCGCTGCCACGCCAACACGGGCGTGACGTTCCCCCGCTGACATGAGCGGCGTCGACGAGCCCGACCTGCCCACGCTCTTCGAGTGGGCCGGTGGGCTGGCTCCCCTCCGGCGGATGATCGACGCCTTCTACGACCGCGTCGAGGTCGACGACGCCCTGACGGCGTTCTTCCCCGGCGGCGTCTCGGAGCACCACCGGGCTCACGTCGCCGATTGGTGGGCCGAGGTGCTGGGCGGACCGGAGACCTACACCGAGCAGCACGGCGGCTACGAAGCGATGCTCAGCCACCACCTGGGCCTGGCGATCACGGCCGAGCAGCGCCACCGCTTCGCCGCGACGATGAGCCTGGCCGCCGACGACGCCGACCTCCCGTCCGACCCGGAGTTCCGGGCCGCGGTGATCGGCTATCTGGAGTGGGGCACGCGCCTGGCGATGGAGAACTCCCAGCCCGATGCCCACCCCTTCCAGCACGCACCCACGCCCCGCTGGGGCTGGGGCGTCGCTCCGCCCTACCAGGGCTGACTCGCTCACGGGTGGCGCACGTCGACCACCAGGCGAGCCGGGGTGGTGAGGGCGAAGACCCGGAACGCCCGCTCGGCGCCGCGCAGGCCGATGTAGGCCAGCTGGTCGCCCTCGAAGACCCCGCCGGGAGCGATCTCGATGACACCAGTGGTGCCGGTCGCGGGCACCCGGGTGGTGCTGTCGCCGTACGCCGGCAGGCCGACGTCGTCGGGCAGCCCGATGCCCCGGAGGACCACCTGCAGCACGGCCGAGCCGTCGATCTCGACCGGCTCGCCGCTCCCGTCGCTGACGGGGTCGTCGGTGTAGTCGACGTACCACCCCGGCCGCCCGGTGCCGCCCAGGTCGAAGACGACCCGGTCGTAGCCGTCGTGGCGCGAGGTGCGGACGCCGGTCAGCCCGAGCTCGTTGCCCGAGCCGTAACCGCCGTCGACGGGACGCAGGCCGGTCCCGAACGGCGGGAGCCCGGCAGCCGGGGCGGCGGCCTCTGTCGGGTCGGCAGCGGGCGGGGTGGCAGTGGTGGGGGCGTCCGAGGGGCCCGACGTGGCCACCGGCCCCGCCGCCCGGTCCGGGGCCTCACCGCAGCCGGACGCGCCGACCAGCAGGGCCAGGGCGAGCAGTGCGGGTGCCGCTCGGTGGGTGCGCATGGGGTCCTCCATCGGTCGTCTGATGCCCAGGGAGACGCGGCGCAGGGCCGAGAAGTTGGCGCGGACCGCCGCTCCGGTCGCTATCGTCGCGACCCATGGAGCCCGTCGCCCGCCGTGTCTACCGGCTCGTGGAGCCGATCCACCTGGTGACCTACCTCGCCGAGGAGCCGACGGCGGCGCTCTTGGCGCTCGGCCACCGCTCCTACTGGGACGGCTACTTCGCGGGGCGCGCAGCGCCGCTGGGCCGGGTGCCGGCCGCAGTGGTCGACGCCGTCTTCTACAACTTCGCTCCCGGGGAGGTCGCCCGCCACGTGCCGCGGGTCTGGGAGGTCGCCTCGCCGGAGGCGGCCCTCGCGGCCCGGGAGCAGGGCGCGGTCGCGGCCCTGCGTCGGATCCTCGGCGATCTGGCCGACTCCCCCGGCGTGGCCCGTGCCGCCGACCTCGCGACGGTTGCCGCCGTCAGCGCGCCGGCGCACGGACGCGCGCTCTACGCCGGCCTGCAGGCGCTTCGGGTGCCGGATGAGCCGGTAGCGCGCCTCTGGCATGCAGCCACTCTGCTCCGCGAGCACCGCGGCGACGGGCACAACGCCGCCCTGCTCGCCGCCGGTGTCGGCGGCACGGAGGCCCACGTGCTGCTCGCCCTCGACCTCGGCATGGCGCCCGAGAAGTTCGGGCGCGTCCACCACCTGCCCGCAGCCCAGCTCGCCGCCGTCGTCGACGGGATGCGCACCCGCGGGCTGATCGACGCCGCGGGCGGCCTCAGCGACACCGGCCGGTCCACCAAGGACCGGATCGAGGCGCTCACCGACGAGCTGGCCGCGCCGGCGTACGACGCGCTCAGACCGGGCGAGCTCGACCGGCTCCTCGGCGAGCTCGCCCCGATCGCTGCGGCCCTCGAGGCGACCGGCTCGCGCTGAGGCTCCTCAGAAGGCCACCGGGTCGCTGGCGAGCGTGGGGATCGGGCTGATGGCGGGGCGGGTGGCGATGGTGCCGGTCGGGTCGGCGACGGTCGAGGTCGACGCCACGACCTTCGCGGTCGGGATCTCGCGCGGCGAGTCGAGCGCGGGCGGCGCCTGCTCCCAGTAGGGGAAGGCGTGCTGGTAGTCGATCGCGATCTGGAGCACCTCGGTGTCCTGCCAGGGCCGCATGCCGATTTGGACCCCGAACGGCATGCCGGTTGCGGCGGACAGACCGGCCGGGGTGCAGATCGCGGGGGCGCCGGACCAGTTCGCCCACGTGACGTTGCCCGGCACGCTGCCCGAGAGCACCGTCACGCCGGCGAGGTCGGCGCGGCTCGCTCCGTCCGTCGACGAGCCCGGCACCAGGATCGCGGTCAGCCGGTCGGCGACGAACATCGCGTTGTACTCGTGCTGGAAGCGCACCCGGTCCTGCTCGTAGCGCAGGTAGTCGCCGACCGACAGGGTGCGCTGGAGCGCGATGGCCGCGGTGAGGATCGCCTGGTACTCCAGGCGGTACTTGCCGGTCGAGCCCGGCAGGAACTGCGAGTGGTAGACGCCCGTCTCGCAGATCTCGGCCAGCATGGTCGTGCCGCCCTGACCCGTCGGGTTGGCCGGGAGCGCGACGTCGACGAGAGTCCCGCCGAGCTCACGGACCTCGGTCAGGAAGCGCGCGAAGATCTCGGCGGTGGCCGCCGGCAGTCCGTCGACGTCGGCGCGGACCACGCCGAAACGCATGCCGGCATAGGGCTTGCGGCTCTTCGACGCCATCGTGGGGTACGCGGAGCGAGGCACGACGGGCGCGCTCAGCGTGGCCGGATCGTGCTGGTCGTGACCGGCGAGGTAGGACAGGAGCAGCGAGACGTCGGCCGCGGAGCGGGCCATCGGGCCGGCGTGGTCGCGCCCCCACACGAGCGGGATCACCCCGTGCGCGCTGACCAGGCCGAAGGTCGGCTTGAGGGCGGTGATGCCGCAGGCGGTCGCCGGGAGTCGCAGCGAGCCGCCGGTGTCGCTGCCGAGCGCGGCCGGAGCCAGACGCGCACCGAGCACGGCGCCCGAGCCGCCGCTGGAGCCGCCCGGGGACCGCGCGGGGTCCCAGGGGTTGCCGCTCTGCGGCGTGCCGACGCCGACGGCGAACTCGTCGGTCTCGGCGTGGCCGAGCAGCACCATGCCCGCGGCCTTGAGCCGGGCCCAGGCCGTGCTGTCACCCGGCGCGATGTTGCCGGACAGCACCCGCGAGGACGCCGTCACCGGCAGGCCCTTGGCGGCGTACAGGTCCTTGAGCGCCAGCGGCACCCCGCTGAGCAGCGGTGCGGCGGGGCCCCCGCGACGAGCTCCGGCGAGCCGCTTGTCGGCGGCCTTCGCGAGCTGGGCGGCGTACTCCGGGTAGACCCGGATCCACGCCGTGGTCGCACCGTCGCGGGCCCGCGAGCGGTCCAGGCAGGCCGCGGTCAGCTCGGCCGAGGACAGCCGGCCGGCCTGCAGCACCGACGCGCACTCCAGCAACGACAGATCGGCCGGGCTGCCGATCGAGATCCCTGCCGGGTCGGGCAGGCGTGGGTCACGCCCGGGCTTCGATCGACGGGGTGCGATCGGGGCGGCTGCGGCACTGCCGGCAGCAGCGGGCACAGCCGCGACCGCACCGGCAGCGGCCACGAAGTGGCGTCGTGAGAGGTCCATGTCTCCGGGACCGTAGGCAGGCACGGGCTCGACGGTGGCGCTTTCACGAACACGTCACGGCTCGGAAATGCGACTGGAACCCAGGGACGGCCGCAGGTGAGACTGACCCTCGTGAGCGAGACGACGCAGACCTTCCGGACCACCCTCGCCGCCACCGGTGGCAACAACGTCGGCATCGTCGTCCCCGACGACGTCGTCGCTGCCTTCGGCCGCGGCAAGCGGGTGCCCGTGTCGGTCACGATCGACGGCACCCACACCTTCGCAGGCTCGATCGCCTCGATGGGCGGTCGCTTCCTGGTGTCCTTCAACGCCGCGACGCGCGCCGCCACGGGCCGGGGCGCGGGCGACGAGGTCGACGTCCGCCTCGACCTCGACGACGCCCCGCGCACCGCCGAGGTCCCGGCGTCGTTGCAGACCGCTCTCGACGCAGATCCCGCCGCCTCGGCAGCGTGGTCGGCGCTGTCGCCGAGCAAGCAGAAGGCCCACGCGCTCTCCGTGTCCTCGGCCAAGACCGACGAGACGCGGGAGCGGCGGCTGGCGTCCGTGCTGGAGACGCTGCTGGAGTGAGGAGGCCTCAGGCGCGGTTGAGCGCCACGGCCGCGCGCACCAAGGCGACGAAGGCGTCGTGGTCGAGCACGTCGCCCTCGCGCAGGTCGACGGCGCGACGGGTGCCGGCATCGAGGCTGGCATTGAAGATGCCGGTCGGGTCGTCGAGCGAGGCGCCCTTGGCGAAGGTCAGCTTGAC
>WLIH01000078.1 GCA_009702305.1 Actinomycetota bacterium
GGTCGGGCACCGGCTCCAGGTGGAGATCACCGCGACCCGCGAGGGCTACGCGACCTTGGCCCTCCTCTCCCCGGCCACCGCCCGGATCCACGACAACGTGCTCGAGCCGAAGGTCGCCCTGGACCGGGAGAAGGTCCGTGCCGGCGCGAAGCTGACGGTGACCGGCGCGGGGCTGACCCCGGGGGACGCGTACGCCCTCCGACTCTGGCCCGACGAGCTCGCGAGCGCGGTGGCCGACGAGTTCGGTGAGATCCGGGTCCGGGTCGCCATCCCGGCCGCTGCCGAGCTGGGGGAGCGACGGATCAAGCTGGTCGCGCCCGACGGCACCGTGCTGACGGCCACCGTGGAGGTGCTTCCCGCCGAGCGCTGAGCGGCGCGCCTTCCCCATGTAACGCGCTGTTGGTTCATCTTCTGACCCGTTGTAACGGGTCAGAAGACCGACGGACAGCGCGTTACACGAAGGCGGACTCAGCTCCGGGGGCTTTCGAGCAGCACGGTGACCGGGCCGTCGTTGACCGACTCGACCTGCATGTCGGCGCCGAAGACGCCTCGGGAGACCCGGGCGCCGAGGCGGGCGAGCTCGTCGCAGACGGCGTCGTCCGACGGCTCGCTGACCGGCCCGGGGCGGCGGCCTGCCAGGTGGGCCGCCGACCCTTGCGAGCGTCGGCGTACAGCGTGAACTGGCTGACCACGAGCACCGGCGCAGCGGTGTCGGAGGCGGAGCGCTCGTCGCGCAGGATCCGCAGGTCCCAGATCTTGCGGGCCATCCAGGCCACGTCCGTCGGCCCGTCGTCGTGGGTGACGCCGACGTAGACCAGCAGACCGGGCTCGTCGATCTCGCCGACGATCTCGCCGGCGACGCGCACCCGGGCGCGCAGGACTCGCTGCAGGACGGCTCGCACGGGGCCATCGTGCAGGATGGCCGGGTGAGACGTGGACTGGTCCTGGGCGGCGGAGGCATCACCGGCATCGCGTGGGAGACGGGGCTGCTCGCCGGCCTGGCCGACGCGGGGGTCGACCTGACCTCGGCCGACCGGGTGATCGGCACCTCGGCCGGCTCGATCGTCGGCGCGCAGATCACCAGTGGCACGCCGCTCGACGAGCTCTACCGGCGCCAGCTGCTCCCGCCGGCCGACGACGCCCCGCTGGCCAGGATCGGGGGAGGAGTGGTGCTGGCCTTCGCGATGTCGATGCTCCGGGCGCGCGGCGACCTGGAGCGCTTCGGCCGGGTGCTGGGGGCTCGCGCCGTGCGCGCCGCGGCCGCCGGACGCACCCCGAGCGTGGCTGATCGCTATGCCCAGGTGCGGATCCGGCTGATCGACACGACCTGGCCCGAGCGCGACCTCGTCGTCACGGCGGTCGACGTCGGGACCGGTGAGCTCGCGGCCTTCCGACCCGGCGGCGACGTGGGACTCGAGGACGCCGTCAACGCGAGCTGCGCCGTCCCGTGCGTCTACCCGCCGATCCCGATCAACGGGCGCACCTATGTCGACGGCGGCGCCCGCTCCGGCGCCAACGCCGACCTGGCCGCGGGCTGCGACCGCGTCGTCGCGATCACCCCGCTGGACCGCTCCGTCGGACCGATCCGCAGCGCCTCCCAGCAGCTCGGCGACCTCGGCGTGCCGCACCTCGTGATCTCGCCCGACGACGCCTCGCGCTCCGCGATCGGCAAGAACGTGCTCGACCCGGCCGCCCGTCCCCCGTCGGCCCGGGCGGGCTACGCCCAGGCGGCGGCGTACGTCGATCGGGTCCGTGAGCTCTGGACATGAGCGCCGACGACCCCGCGGCGCTCTTCGCCCGGGTGCCGCTGGGGCACACGGTGGTCGTCTACGACGGCCGCCGCTGGGGACTGACCCGCACGACCCAGGTCGGCGGTCGCTCGCAGAAGGTCTGGGCCGAGGAGCTGGGCGGCACCGGCACCATCAGCGCCAACCTCTACTCCGTCGAGGGCGAGGGTGACACGTTCCGGCCGTGCGAGATGCCGGCGGCCACGGTGCTGGACTTCCTGGCCGGCTGGGCGCCAGCCTGAGGTCATGGCGCACCCGCAGATGTTCCGAGACGACGATCCCGCCCTGGCGCGGTTGCGTGAGCTCGCCCTTGCGCTGCCCGGGGCTGAGGTGAAGGTGTCGCACGGGCGCCCGGCGTTCTTCACGACCAAGGTCTTCGCCTACTACGGCGGCTCGCTCAAGGCCAACGACGGGTGGGTCGAGCACGCCTCCTGCGTCCTGGTGCTCCTGGAGCCCGATGAGCGGGAGGCGCTGCTGCTCGAGGACCGCACCTTCGTGCCGGCCTATCTCGGCCCCTCGGGCTGGCTCGGCATCGATCTCCCGGAGCTGGATGACGTCGACGGCTGGACCGAGGTGGCCGAGCTGCTCGACGCGTCCTTCCGGCGGACGGCCCCTGGCCGGCTGGTCGCCCGGCTCTGAGCGCCCGTCAGCCGAGGGCCAGGATCGCCTCGTGGATCGCGAGCGTGCGCTCGGCGGACTCGACGTGGAGGTTCTCCACCATCCGGCCGTTGTAGGTGACGACGCCGGCGCCCTTGCCGTCCTCCCAGGCCTGGATCAGCCCGCGGGCGTCCTCGACGGCCTGCTCGCTCGGGGCGTAGGCGGTGTTAGCGCCCTCGACCTGACCGGGGTGGATCAGGGTCTTGCCGTCGAAGCCCATCTGCCGACCCTGCTCGCACTCGGCGAGGAACCCATCGACGTTCTTCACGTCGTTGAAGACGCCGTCGAGGATCGCGATGCCAGCGGCGCGGGCCGCGAGCAGGGCGGTGTGCAACGACGCGACGATCGGTGCGCGGCCGGGCACGTGCTCGGCGTACAGCTCCTTGACGAGGTCGTTGGTGCCCATCACCAGCGCGGTCAGGCGATGCGACGCGGCGGCGATCTCACGGACGTTGAAGATCGCCTCCGGCGTCTCGATCATCGCCCAGAGCTTGGTGTGCGCAGGGGCGCCTGCCGACTCCAGGGCGGTCGCCAGTCCACGGACCTCGTCGGGGGTGTTCACCTTGGGCACGACGACCGCGTGCGGCCCGGCCGCAGCGGCCGCGACCAGGTCAGCGGCGTGCCACTCGGTGCCGATGGCGTTGACGCGGATGGTCAGGGTGCGTCGGCCGTACTCGCCCGAGCCGACCGCGGCCGCAGCCGCTTCGCGGGCCGCCGGCTTGGCGTCGGGGGCGACGGCGTCCTCGAGGTCGAAGATGATGCCGTCGGCCGGCAGCGTCTTGGCCTTCTCGAGGGCCTTGGCGTTGGAGCTGGGCATGTAGAGGACGCTGCGCAGCGGGGTGAAGTCGCTCATGGTCAGTCCACCTCGATGGCGTCGTACTGCTGCTTGAGCTCGGGATCGATGGCCGCGAGCTCCTCGGCCAGGCGCACCATCACCAGGCACTGCTTGAGCGACGCGTCGTCCTCCATCTTGCCGTCGAGCATCACCGCGCCGGTGCCGTCGCCCATGGCCGCGACGACGCGTCGGGCGTGGCGGATGTCCGCCACGCTCGGGCTGAAGACGCGGTTGGCGATCGCGATCTGCTTGGGGTGCAGGCTCCAGGTGCCGACGCAGCCGAGCAGGAAGGCGTTGCGGAACTGGTCCTCGCAGGCCACCACGTCGGCGATGTCGCCGAACGGGCCGTAGTAGGGATAGATCCCGTGCATCGCGCACGCGTCGACCATCCGCGCGATCGTGTAGTGCCACAGGTCCTGCTGGTACGTCGCGCGCGGAGCCTCGATGTCGGCCTGGTCGCTGGAGGCGGGGTCCTGGCGCACCAGGTAGCCGGGGTGGCCGCCACCGACCCGGGTGGTCTTCATGCGACGGTCGGCGGCGAGGTCGGCCGGTCCGAGGGAGAGACCCTGCATGCGCGGGCTCGCTCCGCAGATCTCCTCGATGTTGGCGACGCCGCGAGCGGTCTCGAGGATCGCGTGCACCAGGATCGGCGTGGTGATGCCGGCCTTGGCCTCGAGCTGGGCGAGCAGTCGGTCGACGTAGTGGATGTCCTCGGCGCCCTGCACCTTGGGCACCATGATCACGTCGAGCTTGTCGCCGATCGCCGGCACCAGCGTGGTCAGGTCGTCGAGCACCCACGGGCTGTCGAGCGAGTTGATGCGCGTCCACAGCTGGGTCGGACCGAAGTCCGTCTCCTGAGCGATCCGGACCAGACCCTCACGGGCCGCGACCTTGTTGTCGGCCTTGATCGCGTCCTCGAGGTTGCCGAGCAGCACGTCGACCGTGCCGACCATGGCGGGGATCTTGGCCGCCATCTTCGCGTTGCTCGGGTCGAAGAAGTGGATGGCCCGGCTGGGCCTGGCCGGGATCTCGGTCGGCGGCTGGGGCGCCCCCACGGCCAGGGGGCGGAAGAAGTCCTTGGCGGTACGCATGGGCGGAAGTTAGCAGCGATGCCTACCCGCCGGTATGACCGATCTCTCGCCGGCGTCTCGCGCGCTGCCACCACCGACGTGCGGGCGGTGGCGCAGGTGCGGCAGCACGGGCCGCGGCGCGACGCTCCGAGCGACGCCGCGACCAGGCCTCGACCTCGTCGTCGACGTCGCGCGGCATGGTGATCAGCGGCGGTCCGTCGTTCGGCGTGTAGCGGGCGCGGAGCACGCGGGCGTTGAAGTCCTCGAGCTCGCGGCGCACCTCGCGCTCGGCGACCAGGGCGTCGAGACGCTCGTCGAGCTCGGCGTCCTCCTTGCGCAGTGCGAGACTCGGCGGCAGCACGCCGGTGATGCGCTCGCGCTCGATCAGCTGCTTGAGCCACCAGTCGGGGTCGGGGTCGGAGCCGAGGCTGGCGATCGGCTTGCCGGCTCCGGGCAGGTCGTCGAAGTCGCCACGCTCCATGGCGATCCGGATCTGCTGGTCGACCCAGCTCTGCTGCTGGGCGATGCGGGCTGCGGCCGCGCTGCGGCCGGTGCGCTGGTCGATCTCTCGGTCGGTCATCGGGCACCTCCGACCTCGAGATTACCCCCGGTCCGGTGTGCCCCTAGGAGGCGAAGAGCCCGGCGACGAAGGGCACCGAGTCGGGCAGCGAGAGGTCCATCGTCGTGTTGTGGTCGCCGGGATAGGTCCGGAACGTCACGTCGGCGCCGTTGGCGGTGAGCACGGCGACGTAGGCCGCCGTCGTCTCCATCGGCACGTCGGTGTCGATCAGCCCGTTGGCCAGGAACACCGGCTGCTCGAAGCTGGTCTCCGGCATCCCCATGTAGTCGCGGGCCGCCTCGACGAAGCCGGGCAGGGCTGCGAGTGGGGTGCTGAAGAAGTCGCCGATCGCCGTGCCCGTGACGGCCTCGGCGAGCGCGTCTCCGCAGAGCTTCTCCGCCAGCGCCATGAAGGTCTTGCCGGTCTCCGAGAGGGCACTGTCGATGTCGAGCTCGGGGTGCGCGTAGCGCATGCCCGCCAGGATGTAGAGGATGTACGACGACAGGTGCGGGCTGGCATCGACCGGCAGTACGCCCGGTCCGGCCGCGGAGACGAGCAGCTCGATGTAGGCGGGCGTGCCGGTGCCGACCCCGCCGCGGAAGTCCAGGCCCGGGCCGCCGAACTCGGTCGCGTAGCTGGCCGTCGCGATCGCCGCGCCGCCGCCCTGGGACTGGCCGATGACGACCCACTTCCTGGACAGCCGCTGACGGGCGGGCAGGTGCGCCGTCGAGTACGCCTGCGCCGCCTTCACCATGTCGACCACGCTGTGGGCGGTCGTGGTGGCGTCGAGATAGGGGTGCTTGCCGGGGGTGCCGAGACCGACGTAGTCGCTGGCGACGATCGCGTAGCCCTGGGCCATCCAGGTGCCGAGATAGGCGAAGTCGCGCTCGGGCAGCGCGGGTCCGATCCGCGACGGAGCGCACGCGTCGGCGAGCCCGGAGGTGCCGTGGGCCCACGATACGACGGGCCAGCCGCCCGCCGGAGCCTTGCCCTTCGGGACGAAGATCGTGCCGGTGCTCGTCGCGCTCTCGCCGAACGGGTCGGTGGTCGCGTAGGTCACCTTGACGGCGCGTCCGGTGCCCGGGATCCACAGGTCCTTCTTCAGCGGGCCGCTGCGCAGCAGCGCACCCGCCGCCGCAGTGCCGCGCTCGGGCGTCGCGCCGCTGCCGCTCGCCGAGGTGGCGACCCCGGCTGCGGTGGTGGTGGCCACGACGGCGGTCGTGATCAGGGCAGCGAGGGTGCGGCGGCGGGCGAGCATGCAGGCCCAACGAACCGGGTCCGCCGAAGGTGACGGCCATGACCCCACCGGTATCGGTGACCCGCCGCGACTGTGCAGCCCGGGTGTCTCACATCCGAGACCGAACGGCGTGGGGGCGCGTTGACCGGCGTACGCCGGAGCGCTGGACTGGGCAGGTGCTCCCCGCGTCCGCCTCAGCGACCCGTCCATCGACCCCGGTGCACGACCTCGTCGAGCGGCTTGCGCGCCCGACGCGCGGGCGAACCGGCGCTGCCGGTGTCGTCGAGGCGGTGCCCGATCGTGATCGCGCCGACGGGGTCGAAGTCGTCCGGGATCGCGAACGTCGAGCGCAGCGCCGTCACGCGGTCGGGCGGCACCCCGAAGAAGCACGCCCCGAGACCCTCGTCGACGACGGTCTGCAGGATCAGCAGGCTCGCCATGGCGGCGTCCATGTCCCAGAAGGGTTTGGGCCAACGGGCCTCGGCCCGGTCCTCCCAGCCCTTGTCCGGCTCGGCGTACCTCGCGAGGTAGGCGGCCTTGCTGCTGCACGGCACGACCACGACGGGGGCCGTCATCAGACCGGCCAGCCAGGAGTCCGGCGCGTCGATGTCGTCGGTGGTCGCCTCCCAGTAGCGCCGCACGTCGGCGGGGGAGTCGAGCACCAGGAACGCCCAGCCCTGGCTGAAGCCCGCCGAGGGTGCGTGCGTCGCGTTGCGCAGCGCCCGGTCCACGACGGCCCGGTCGACCGGCGCGTCGGCGTACCTACGCACCATCCTGCGTCGGCGCACGACCTCCTGGAACTCCATGGCGGTCACTGTGCCCGATGACTTCGAGCAGATGTGGAGCGACCTGGCCCCGATCGGCCGGTCGGTCACCTCGGGCGGCTACTTCCGCCAGCCGTACGCCGCCGCGGAGACCGAGCTGCGGGCGTGGTTCGTCGAGGCGTGCCTGGACCGCGGGCTGAGCGTCGAGGCCGACGGACTCGGCAACGTCGTCGCCTGGTGGGGTCCGTCCGACGCCCCCGGCGTGCTCACCGGGTCGCACCTCGACTCGGTGCTCGACGGAGGCGCCTACGACGGCCCGCTCGGCGTGGTGTCGGCGCTCGCGGCGATCGACGTCCTGCGCTCGCGGGGCTTCGTGCCGTCCACCCACCGGGTCGGGGTGTCGGTCTTCGCGGAGGAGGAGGGGTCGCGCTTCGGGCTGGCCTGCCTGGGCTCGCGGCTCGTCACCGGCGCTCTCGACTGGTCGGCCGCGCGCGAGCTGCGCGACCGCGACGGCGTACGCCTCCCGGACGCCCTGGCCGCGCGCGACCTGGACGGCTCGGTGCTGTCGCTGGCCGGCGTCGAGTGCTTCGTCGAGCTGCATGTCGAGCAGGGCCGGGCGCTCGTCGACCTGGGTGCGGCGGTCGGGGTGGCCAGCGAGATCTGGCCGCACGGGCGCTACCGCTTCGACTTCACCGGCACCGCGGACCACGCCGGCACGACGCGGATGGAGGATCGTGCCGACCCGATGCTGACCTACGCGATGACCGCGCTGGCCGCCAGCAAGCAGGCGCGTCTGGCGGGTCAGCGGGCGACGTTCGGACGGATCAGCGTCGAGCCCAACGCGACCAACGCCGTGCCCTCGCGGGTGAGCGCCTGGCTCGACGCGCGCTGCTCGACCGACGACGCGCTCGCCGACCTGGTCGCCGCGATCTCCCGTCAGGCGAGCGACCGGGCCGCCCGCGACGGCACGGCGGTCGTGGTGACGGCCGAGTCGGTGACGGCGTCGGTGGCCTTCTCGACGCCGCTGGCCGCGCGGATCGCCGGTGACCACGCAGGCGGTGACTGGCCGGTGCTGGCCACCCAGGCCGGCCACGACGCCGGCATCCTCTCCGCGGCGGGCATCCCCAGCGCGATGCTCTTCGTCCGCAACCCGACCGGTGTGTCGCACTCCCCGGCCGAGACGGCGAGCATCCCCGACTGCCTCGCCGGGGTCGATGCGCTCGCCGACACCCTCGAGCGACTGGCCGGCGCATGAGCCCCGCGGCGTACCTGCTCGAGCGGGCGTGGGTCGGTGGACGCGTGCGCGACGACGTGCTGGTCGAGATCGACGGCACGCGCTTCACCTCCGTCACACCGGACGCGGACTCCCTGGTGTTGTCGGGGGTTGCAACCCGTGCCAACACCAGGGATACCCGGTCGGCCGGGTATCCCAACCGGGTCCCGGGCCTGAGCATCCCCGGCTTGGCCAACTGCCACAGCCACGCCTTCCACCGGGCCCTGCGCGGGCGGACCCAGCGCGGACGGGGCACGTTCTGGACCTGGCGCGAGCAGATGTACGCCGTCGCCGCCCGGCTCGATCCCGACTCCTACCTCCAGCTGGCGA
>WLIH01000079.1 GCA_009702305.1 Actinomycetota bacterium
ACCTCGCCCTGCTGGGTCGACGCGCTCGCGACCTCGCCGGGTCCGCGACCGGGTCCGAGACCTACGCCGACCTCGGCGACCAGCTGCAGGCAGCGGTCGAGGGCGCCGACCCGACCGAGATCGCCTCGTTGTGCGACGCCCTCGACGATCCCGGCGACGACCTCGACTACTCACCCGAGGCGCGTGAGCGCTTCACCCTGCTCGCCCATGAGCTGCGCCGGCTGCGCACCGCCATCGGCGAGCCGATCCTCGACCTGGTGCGGCGCATCGTCGAGATGACCGGCATCGACGTCGAGCTGGCCTCCTCGGTCAGTCCGGCAGCCTCCGCGCGACGTGACAACCTCGACCTCTTCGTGCAGGCGGTCGCGGAGTTCCAGGCCGTTGACGGACAGGTCGGGCTCGCCGCCCTGCTCGCCTGGCTGGAGGCCGAGGACGAGGCCGGTCAGGGTCTCGACGTGGCCGTCCCGTCGGAGGCCGACTCGGTCAAGCTGCTCACCGTCCACCGCGCCAAGGGGCTCGAGTGGGACGTGGTGTTCCTCCCCGGCGTCACGCAGGCGCAGTTCCCGTCCAACCGCAGCCGCTCGAGCTGGCTCACGGTGCCGTCGGTGATGCCGACCGAGCTGCGCGGCGACGCCCGCGACCTGCCGGTCCTCGCCGGCCACACGCCCGAGGACCTCGCGGCCTTCGGAGCCGCCGGCAAGGCTCACGACGCCCTCGAGGAGCTGCGCCTGGCCTACGTCGCCTGGACGCGCGCGCGGCACCGTCTCGTCGTGTCGGCGTGGTGCTGGTCCCCTCGGCTCAAGCGTGGCCTCGGCCCATCGGCGTACCTCGTCGCGACCCGCGAGGCGATGGCGACGTGGCAGGCCGAGCCGGAGTCGTGGCGCGAGGCGCCGGGCAAGGACGACCCCAGCCCGTACGCCGACGCGATCGTCGACCTGCCCTGGCCGATCGACCACGCGACCGCGGAGGTCGAGCGACGCCGCGATGCCGCGTCGCGGGTCCGATCCGCCGTGATCGGCGAGCCCGACGACCTGGAGGACGTGCTGCACCTCGACCGGGTCGGGCAGTGGGACGCGGAGATCCGCCGGCTTCTCGAGGAGGCCCGCCGCGACCGCTCGAGCCAGATCGAGGTCCCGATGCCGTCCAGCCTCTCGGCCACTGCGGTGGCGCGCCTGCGCGAGGATCCCAACGGGTTCGCCCGCGACCTCGCGCGACCGATGCCGCGACCGCCCTCCAGTGCCGCGCGCTTCGGCACCCGCTTCCACGCGTGGGTCGAGGCGCGGTTCGGCCAGCAGCTGCTGCTCGACCCCGACGAGCTGCCAGGCCGGGCCGACGCGGGGATCGACGACGAGGCGGACCTGGTCGAGCTGGTGCGGCTCTTCGAGTCCGGGCCGTTCGCCGATCGGGTGCCGCACGCCGTGGAGGCGCCGTTCGCGCTGGTGCTCGACGGTCAGGTCGTGCGTGGGCGCATCGACGCGGTCTACCGCGAGCCGGACGGGTCCTACCTGCTCATCGACTGGAAGACCAGCAGGGCGATGACCGCCGACCCGCTGCAGCTGGCCGTCTACCGGCTGGCCTGGGCCGAGCTGCACGGCCTCGAGGTCGACCAGGTCCGAGCAGCGTTCTTCTACGTCCGCTCCGGAGAGCTGGTGGAGCCCGCCGGGCTGGCCACGCGCGACGAGCTGATCGCCCTGCTCGCCGCCGCGTCGGTCGACTGACTGCCCAGCCACTGCCGCACCGAGACCGCGGCCGACCGGCCGGCGCGGTTGGCGCCGATGGTGCTGGCTGAGGGCCCGTAGCCGACCAGCTGCACCCGCGGATCGCGGACCGCCGTCGTGCCGGCGAGCTGGATGCCGCCGTGCGGGCTCGTCAGGTGCAGCGGCGCCAGGTGGGACACCGCCGGGCGGAAGCCGGTCGCCCACACGATGACGTCGACGGGCTCGAACGACCCGTCCGCCCAGCGCAGGCCGTCGGGCTCGATGCTCGCGAACATGGGTCGCCGGGCGTAGGCGCCCCGTGCCTCGGCCTCGCGCTCCTGCTCCCGCAGCGCCAGCCCGGTGACGCTGACCACGCTCGCCGGGGGCAGCCCGCGCCGCACTCGCTCCTCGACCAGGGCCACGGCGGCCCGGCCGACCTCGGGGGTGAAGTCGTCGGTGCGCCAGACGGGTGGGCGGCGAGTGACCCACACGGTCTCGGTGACCGGCGCGATCTCCCCGAGCAGCTGGACGGCGGAGGCGCCGCCGCCGACCACGACCGTGCGTCGCCCACGCAGGCGCTCGGGGCCGTCGTAGTCGTGGGTGTGCAACTGGAGACCGTCGAAGGTGTCGGCCCCGGGGTAGTACGGCACGAACGGGTGCGACCAGGTGCCGGTGGCGTTCACCAACGTGCGGGCGCGCCAGGTGCGCTCGCCTGCGTGCACCGCGAGCAGGCCGCGCTCGTCCTCGACCCGGTCGACGGCCACCGGTCGCACGACGGGGAGGTCGTGCGCGTGCTCGTAGGCGTCGAAGTACGCCGGCACGACCTGGTTGGCTCGCTGGTCCGGTGCCCGGTCCAGTGCCTGGTCCGGCGGCAGGGAGTCCGGGAGTGCGGCGATGCCGTGGACATCGGCCATCGTCAGCGAGTCCCACCGGTGCTGCCAGGCGCCACCGGCTCCGGAGTCCGCGTCGAGCACGACGTGGTCGATCCCGCGCCGGCGCAGGTGGTACGACGCCGACAGGCCGGCCTGGCCGGCCCCGATGACGACACTGTCCAGGACCTCCACGTCGGGGCAACGACGCGGACCGCGCCGATATTGCGTGACGTCGGCGACCCTCAGACCGGGGGCTCGTCGTCGGCCGAGCGTCGGGCCTCGTCCTGCACCCGCCGGCGGCGGATCTCCACCCGCGCGAGCACGAAGGCGAGGACCACGGGCCAGACGTACTTCGCGTTGCGGGCCGTCCACTCGATCCAGGCGGGGACGGCGATGTCGGGCAGGTCGGGCCACGGGATCCCCGGGAGGTCGGGCCACGGGATCCCCGGCAGGTCCGGCCACGGGATCCGCGGCAGGTCCGGCAGGTCGATGGTCGGCCACGGCACTGAGAAGGCGACCCGCGCCAGCAGCGTCGCGACCAGGATCGGGACGACCACGGTGGCCACCCCGCCGAGCGTCTCGATCGCCGCATAGCGCTGGGGGTGCTCGCGCACCCGGTCCTCGTAGGTCGCCGCAGCCGAGCCAGCCTCGGGCACCAGGTCGAGGTCGGGCGACCCCTCACGCACCAGGGTCGCGCGGCGCGGCCTGCCGAGGGTGCTGAACCGCACCCGCACCGTCGCCGCCGTCGCCGGGTCGGTGGACTCGACGGTGATCTTCTCCGACGCCGACTTCGTGGTGCCGACCTCGGCCCCGTCGACGCTCCAGCGCAGTCGTCGCGAGACCGGCCCGAGCTCGGCCTCGACGCGGTGCTCGCGCCCGTCGGTCGTCGCCGTCCAGACCTGCTGCGTTGCTGCCATGTCTCGACGCTAGGCGGGGGTGGACGGCGACGCATCGGACCACCGGTGGGAGGCGGATGACTTTGGTAGGGGGAGTCGGCGGCTAGCCTCGCGTGCGTGAGCTACCCGCACCTGCTGATGTCGTCGGACCCGCACGACCGCATCGGCGTACGCCGCAAGGACGACGCCTGGCTGACGCAGCGGTGGGCCGACGCCACGACCCGTGTGCTGGTCGTCGCGGGCACGCGCGTGCGCCCGGTCGACGGCCGGATCGAGTGGGTGGAGCCCGCTCAGGCTCCCGACGGTGTGCGCGTGCTGCTCGGCGAGCGGGACGGGCGGGCGTGGTTCGCCGTCGTGACCGACGGTGACGTCGCCCGTGGCAATCCGGAGTGGCTGCCGCTGCGCGCCCTGCTGCCCGCGCTGTCCTCGGGGCCGGCGACCGGACAGCCGGCCGAGGCGCCGCTGGTGCTGCACGCGCTCGGCCTCGCCGAGTGGCTCTTCGTGACGAGGCACTGCCCGCGCTGCGGGGGAGCGCTCGAGGCCCGGGCCGCCGGGCACGAGCTGACCTGCACGCAGTGCGGGAAGACGCAGTTCCCCCGCACCGACCCTGCCGTGATCATGGTCGTCGCCGACGGAGAGCCGGGCTCGGCCGAGGAGCGCTGCCTGCTGGGGCGCCAGTCGATCTGGCCCGAGGGCCGCTTCTCGACCCTCGCGGGCTTCTGCGAGCCGGGGGAGACGCTGGAGGACGCCGTCCGCCGCGAGGTCGCCGAGGAGGTCGGCGTGGTCGTCGGCGACGTCGAATACTTCGGCAACCAGCCCTGGCCGCTCCCGGCGAGCCTGATGCTCGGCTTCGTCGGCCGCGCGGTCTCCACCGACATCACGGTCGACGCCGACGAGATCGAGGACGCGCGGTGGTTCACCCGGGCCGAGATGCGCGAGCAGGCCGAGGCCGGCACCCTGGTGCTCCCGGGTGGGGTCTCGATCAGCCGCTCGCTGATCGAGCACTGGTACGGCGGGCCGCTGCCCGGCCAGTGGTGAGTCCGACCGCGGCCGTCAGGCCAGCGAGGCCAGCTTCTCCTTGACCTGCGTCAACGTCTCCAAAAGTCGGCGACAGATCGGCTGCCGGAACTGTCAGTGGCCGCGCTTACCGTCCTCGGCATGGAGCAGCACCCCACCGGGCTCACGATCCGCGAGCACATGACCCTGCAGTTCGCCGGGCTCCACTGGAAGTGGCCCGGGGCACGCGAGACCGCGATCCGCGACGTCTTCGGTGAGAGCGCCACCCGCTACTCCCAGCGCCTCGTCGTCCTCATCGACCGGCCCGAAGCGCTCGCCGCGTACCCGACCACCGTGCGGCGGCTGCAGCGGCTCCGCGACTCCCGCGCCGCCCAGCGCACGGGACGGGCGGCACCGTAGGTCTGATGTCAGGAGGGTCGGGGCACGAAGTCGGTTCCGCTGACGCCGCGGTTCGACACGTGCTCGGTCCACTGCATCCCGTCCCAGTACCGCAACTCGTGCCGGCCGTAGGGGTCCGGCGCCCACGTTGCGGGAGTCGGCGGAGGCGGCACTGGCGTCGTAGCGGCCGGCTGGGCGCTCGCCGTGCCGGCGCTCGCCTGTGCCGAGACCTGCGCCTTGGCCCGGCTGAGGTTGGCGATCGCACCCGCCAGTTGCGTCTTGACGTCCTGGTAGGGACGGAGCGCGTTCGACTGCTTCTCAGCCAGGTTGCGCCGCGAGATCGCCCGCCCTCGAGCCATCGCACCCCGCGCCTTGCTGCCAGCCACCAGGCCCACCACCTGCCCGGCACCTGCGACCCGTTGCCGCGCATCGTTGCCCTCGTCGCGGATCTGCCGCTCAGCATCACCGATCGCGCGCTTCATGTCGCGTAGGTCCCGGGTCGCCGAGTCGATGATCAGACCGGCTTCCTTGAAGCGCTGTTCCGCGATCAGAGCATTGGTCTCGGCCTCAGCTCGGGCCAGGGTGGTCAACATCTGCTGACGAATGTGCTCCGCGCGCGACATGCGAGAAACGATAGATCTCGGGCCCGCTCCCGACCACCCCTTGTCGAGGGAACGACAGAACCGCCCCCGCCGACCCAGGAGGGTCGACGGGGGCGGGTTCCATTTTCGGGATGGAGATCTTCGGGTGCCCGGCTTGGCGGGCGGTGAAACGTCAGGTGTCGTTGCGGGTCTGCCAGGTGGCGCGCCCGGTCACGGTGAACGCCACGAGGGCCGCGCCGAGCGCGAGCCCGATGTCGGTGCCACCGAGGGCGCCGTCGTCGATCAGGGAGGCGCCCAGGGCCGAGGTCGCGGCGAACAGGCCGGCGCCCAGTCCGGCCACGATGGCCTTGCGGATCGTGCGGAGGTTGATGCGGGGCCGAGGGGTCATCGGGTGGCCTCCTTCGTGCCGAGCGACCGGCGGGTGAACTTGTAGGCCACGAGGCGGTGATCGGACCCCAGCGCCGGGCCCGGGGTGCCGGTGCCGTCGGCGTCACGCACCACGGCCATGTCGGGGCCGTCCCCGGGCACGACGTGGCCGCCGATGCGGCGCGCGAGGTCGCCGGGGCTCCCGGGCGCCATGGAGGTCGCGGAGCCGTTCAGGTCGCCCACGATGACCAGGGTGCGGCGTCGCGTCGACCGGCGGGCGGCGAGCTTGAGCAGCGCGGCGAACTCCTCCGCGCGAGCCGACGCGTTCCCGGCGGCGGTCGAACGGTGCACGCCCACGATCCGGTAGCCGCCCCTGCCGCCGATGTCGACGATCGGGAACACCCGGCCCGGCTGCACGCCGCCCTTCGGGCCCACCCACGCGGTCGCCATCCGCAGCCGCGACCAGTAGGTCACCCTCAGGTCTCGGCGCACCAGCACGAACGTGTTCGCAGACTTCGGCCCGCCCCGGCGCCACGCGTACACCCGGTACCCGGGAAGCCCGGCACGGACCGCGGCGACGTACTCGCGGGCTTCGTGGAGCACGATGACCTTCGGGTGGTCGTGCCGGTCGACGTACTCGACCAGCGCGCGCGCGACGTCGGCCGGCGTCCGGTGCACCCGGGCGTTCCACGACACCAGGGTCAGGACCGCGAGCAGCCCGGCGGCGGTCATGAGAGCACCACCGCGCGCAGACCCGGGTTCTCCGCAACCACCCGCTTGCCGCGGTCGGTGTCGAGCAGCCGCCGGGCGAGCTTCTCGACCTGCGCGAGCGTGACACCGGGTGCGACCTCGAAGTGCATGCCGTCCGGGTGGCGCCAGGCGCCGCCCCAGTCGATCAGATCGCCGTAGACGTCGGTGAGCCGGTCGCGGATGTCCTGCACCTGACCCGGGGTGAACGTCGAGGCGATCGCGACACCCTGCGGGTGCTGGGTGGCGTTCAGGTCGACCGCGGTCCCCGACGCGTGGTTGGAGTAGCCGGTCGTCGACCCGCGTGGCGGGCGCTTCGCCCAACCCCAGTCGTCCCACGTCTTCTCCGGTGACAGCGGCTCGATGACCTCGTGGAACCACAGCGCCAGGTGCAGCAGCACCAGCGCCACGGACCCGTCGCGGACGTAGAGGTGTCGGCCCGTGCCGGGCACGATGCCCTTGCGGAGCCGTGGGAACGGGCCGTCGGTGTCGACGGCGTCGATCACCGCCCAGCCGTTGAGAGACGTGGACATGGGTGCACCTCCGGGCGCGGTCGTAGACCCGGCCGGCACGGTGCCGGACGGGGCAGGGGGTTGAGGTAGGGGGGCTAGGGGGCTGTCGGGTCGTCGATGCCGTGGTCGGCCAACGTGAGCCGCAGCGTGAACGTCGTACGCCGCTCCCCGAGCAGGGACGCCTGGTAGGCGTCGGCGCGGTCGTCGGCCGCGGTGCGGGCGTTCTCGGCCTCGACTAGTTCGGCCTCGAGCGCGGCATTGCGGCGCTGCAGCTCCTCGATGCGGGTGTCCTCCCGCTTGCGCAGCGAGGTCACCAGCACCACCACCAGCGTCGACAGCGCGCCGATCAGGGCAGTGATCGAGTCATCACTCACCACGACCTCGCCCACCGCGCAGCAGCCACGCGATGCGGGGAGCGAACGCTTCACGGGCACCCTGACCCAGATGGTTGGCGCGACCGACGTGGACCAGCAGCACCACGACCAGCGGCCACAACGCCGACCACGTGCCGCCGTCGAAGACAGCCGCCGCAGTGATCGACGCCGCCAACGTGCCGACCATGACGGCCCCGACCACGTGCCCAGCCCAGGCCGTCACCACGAACGACGGGTGCGCAGTGCCCCACGAGATCAGCGCCGCAGTCACCAGCAGCACCCCCACCCACATCGGGTACGACAGGACACCCTCGATCCGCGCCGACGCCGGGGTCAGGGTCAACACGTCCGGGGGACGGAACCAGTACGACGACGCCCGCACCAGGCACCCGACGACCAGCACCCACGACCACGCGGGAGAGTCGAGCAGGAACCCCTGCGAGAGCCGCGACCGCAGCCGCGACCAGAGCCGTCGCGTCGCCGGCATCAGCCCTCCCCACCCTCGACGTCGTCGCCGCCGACCGGGTCGGGTGGGCGGATGAACGCCCCCGTGGCGGGGTCGTACTCCCACCCGGTCGCGGCCTCGACACCGGTCACGTCGACCGCGTGCTGCCCCGCCGGGGCCAGCTCGGCCGCGACCTCGATCGTGTCGGCCACGATCACGTTGGTGACGGTCGTGCCGTCGATGTGCGCGAAAATCATGGGGCCTGCTCCGATCAGTAGTAGACGAGGACGGCACCGTTGCCGCCGGCACCAGACGGGCGGGCAGTCGAGTCGCCGCAGCCACCGCCACCGCCACCGCCGTTGCCGCCGGCACCACCCGAGCTGTTCGCGGTCGCGGCGCCACCGTTGCCGAGGATCCCGGCCCCACCACCCGCACACCCGGCCGCGCCAGCGCCCCCGGTGTACGTGGTGCCGTTCGGTGACAGCGACGCCCCACCGGCTGCGGAAGCGCCCGTACCGGGGCTCCCGCCGCCACCACCCGGGCCCTGCGTGCCGGCGCCGCCGACACCGGTCGAGTAGCCGCCGCCGCCCGAGGTGCCCGGCA
>WLIH01000008.1 GCA_009702305.1 Actinomycetota bacterium
CATGAGCAGCTGGATGCCGCCGGCCGCCATCGTGCGGGCGGTGATGTCGATCTGCTGGCTGAGCGCGCCGCAGACCATCACCGCGACCCAGCACACGAACCACGGCAGCTGACGCGGGTTGAGGAGCAGGCTGCCCACGAGCAGCGGCACCATCAGCGAGGTGAAGGGCATCCGGTCAGGCGCCAGCCAGACCAGAGCGAGGATCGCTCCGGTCGCGACGTAGAGCAGTGCGACCAGGCGATAGGTGCGCAGGGCCCCCCGCTGCCAGGAGGTCCGCAGCGCCTCCACCAACCGCGGCCGGCCGGTCGCCGTGCGTCGGTGCGCCACGCTCATCAGGCTCCGGTCGTCATCGGGGTGTGGGTGGTCATCGTAGGGCCCGGGAGCGGAACCGGGGCTGACATCGCGGACACCAGAACAGGTTGCGCGACTGCAGGACCGCCGTGCGCACGCTCGTCCCGCACACCAGACACGGCTGACCGGTGCGGCGGTAGACGTAGACCTCGCCGCCGTGGTCGTCGCGACGCGGCTCGCGGCCCATCGCCTCGGGCGTGTGCTCGGGCCGGACGGTGTCGATCCGGCCCAGCCGCACTCCCTCGGCCATCAGCTCGACGAGGTCGTCCCACATCGCCTGCCACTGCCCCGAGCGCAGCGAGCGTCCGGGGCGCAGCGGGTCGATCCGGTGCCGGAACAGCACTTCGGCGCGGTAGACGTTGCCGACGCCGGCCAGCACCTTCTGGTCCATCAGCAGGTCGCCGATCGAGCGCTCGCTGCGCGAGATCCGGGCCCAGGCACGGCCGGGGTCGGCATCGGGTCGCAGCGGATCCGGCCCGAGTGCGGCCACGACCTCGTCGCGCCGCTCCCCGGTCACGAGGTCGCACTGGATGGCGCCACGCAGGTCGGCGTACGCGGTCGGGGAGACCAGGCGCAGTCTCACGGCGCCGACCGGGTCGGGCGCCGGACCCGGGTGGATGACGAAGGTGCCGATCAGCCCGAGGTGGATGTGCACGAACCGGTCGCCGGGGAACTCGACGAACAGGTGCTTGCCCGCGGAGTCGGCCCCCACGAGCAGGAGACCGTCGAGCTCGGCCGCCTCGACGGCGAAGCGCCCCTGGGGGCTGGCGACGCCGACCGCCCGACCCGCGAAGGCGTCGTTCAGGTCGAGGGCGAGCCGGCGGAGGGTGTGCCCCTCAGGCATCCGGCCCGAGGCCCTGGGCCGACGCCGGGAGCGCAGGCAGCTCGTGGGTGGACTCGTAGGCCGCGAGCTGGCCGATGCGGCGCACGTGCCGCTCGTCGTCGCTGAACGGCTCGGCGAGGAAGAGCTCGACGAAGCGCGTCATCTCCTCCAGCGTGTGCATGCGCCCACCGACGGAGACCATCTGGGCGTCGTTGTGCTCGCGAGCCAGGGTCGCGGTCGCCTCCGACCAGACCAGCGCGCAGCGGATGCCGACGACCTTGTTGGCGGCCATCTGCTCGCCGTTGCCGGAGCCGCCGACGACGACACCGAGGCTGTCGAGGCCAGCCGCCCGGTCGCGGGCGACCCCCTCGGCCGCCCTCAGGCAGAAGACCGGGTAGTCGTCGAGGGCGTCGTAGACGAACGGGCCGTGGTCGACGGGCTCGTAGCCGTGGCTGCTCAGCCAGGCCACCAGGTGGTCCTTGAGGTCGAGGCCGGCATGGTCGGAGCCGAGGTGCACGCGCATGGCGCAGATCCTGTCAGGCGCGATGCAGGGCGAGGAAACCGGCGACCTGCGCCATCAGCGGCGCCGCGGCGTCGAAGACCTCGTGGTGGCGCCAGAAGCCGTGGATCTGGCCGAGGTAGCGGGTCGCGACCACCGAGACGCCCTGCTCGGCGAGCAGCCGGGCGAGGTGCTCGCCCTCGTCGCGCAGCGGGTCGTGCTCGGCGGTGACGACCAGAGTCGGCGGCAGCGTCGCGAGCCGGTCGGAGAGCAGGGGCGCCAGGTCGGGGTCGACGAGATCGGCGGGCGTGGCGGCGTACTGCTGCCAGTACCACGCCGCCTCGCGGGCATCGAAGCCGTCGGCCGCGTCGGCGTAGCTGTCGTAGCCGCCCTGCGGGTCGAGGACCGGGTAGATGAGTGCGACGGCGCGGAAGAGACCCGGGTGGCGCAGCGCGGCGACCAGTGCGAGGTTGGCGCCGGCCGAGTCGCCGTGGGCGTACGCCGGCCCGTCCAGGCCCCGCGCCACGCGCTCCCGCTCGAGCCACGTCAGCACCGTGTCGACGTCGTCCGGCGCAGCCGGGAAGCGGTGCTCCGGAGGGCGTCGGTAGTCGACGCTGAGCACGGCCGTGCGCGTCGCGGTCGCCAGGCGTCGCGCCACCGCGTCGTGCACCTCGACGTCGTTGAAGACGAACCCGCCGCCGTGCAGGTGCACGACGACACCTCGCTCGGCGTCGACCGGGCGGTAGAGCCGGCACGGCACGCCGTCGGCGTCCACGTCGGCGACCTCGGCGACCTCCAGCCGCGGCAACGCGGCCGCCGCCTCGCGCGCGGCCCGTCGGGTCGCCTCGATGTCGAAGCCGGGATCGAAGACCTTGGGCTCGGCGGCGTACTGCTCGACGGCGCGCTGGGCCTGCGGGAAGAGCATCAGCGCTGCATGAGGGCGTCCAGGCCGACGGCCAGCGCGGCGGCGACCCGGAAGTCGACGCGCTGGTCGGGCACCTGCACGGTGTAGCGGTCACGCAGCTTGAACTGGCGGTCGACCGAGAGGAGTGGCGTGCCCTCGCTCGCGACGAAGTCGAAGTGGATCGAGAGGAAGGGCAGGTCGGTGAAGCGACGCAGGATCGCGACGGCCTGGCTGCGCTCCTGGCCGCTCGCGGTGAAGCCCGCGCCCTCGACGTGGAAGGTCGAGCGCATCAGGCTCTTGCCGAAGTCCTTGCGGAAGAACCCGATCTGGGCGCCCGCCTCGTCGAAGATGTCGTAGCCCGAGCCGAGGTCGATCCGCTTGCGCGCCTTGAAGCTGAACACCGGCCGCGACTTCGACTCGTCGCTGTAGAAGGTGACCTCCTCCTTGAAGGCCAGCCGCTTCTGCTGCGCCACGCCCATCAGCTGGCCCTCGTTGCCGTCCGGCCCGACGGCGTACAGCTCGTAGCGGTTGGTCGTCATGGCGAACTTCTGCTTCACGAAGAAGCTCGGCAGGTACATCGCGGCGCTCATGGGCCCGAATCTAGTCGCAGCGGGCGAACGGGGCGCTGCTGCCCCCGTGCAGGATCACCCGGTCGGTGAAGATCAGCGGGCAGGAGTCGCGGGTCAGCTCACGGCGCTCGGTGCCGTCGTCGAAGCCGTTGCCGAAGCACCAGTCGTAGTAGACGTAGACGTCGCGCTCACCGGCGTCCGGGCTGGTCAGGCGCAGCACGATCGCCTCGGTGCCGGACTGGGTGTCGAGGCAGGTCTCCGGGGTGTCCGGACCGCCGCCGACGGGGGCTGACCGGATGCCGTCGAGCACCGCTGCCGCCTCGTCGCCCTCGAGCAGCGCGGACCCCATCAGCCCCGGGGCGTCGGTGCCCTGGCGGAGGTACTGGCAGACCGCGATGCTGGACACCTCCTGCACCTCGGTGATGTCGAAGGCCGGCGGTCGGACGAACTCCACGCTCTGGGCGGGCGAGGTCGTGTCGCAGCCCTCGGGCGTGCGCTCGACCACCCGGGCGGAGTCGAGGATCGGCTCGATGTCGCCGGCGGTGGCGGCGTCGGTGAGCAGCCGCAGCTGCACGGTGCCGACCGTCCGGGTGGTCAGCGTCCACCCCCGGTAGGTCGCCGTGCCGTCGACCAGCGCCTCCGACGACTGGCTGCGCAGATCGGCGAACGACAGGTGCGGCGCCCAGAACTCCGCCGGCACCTGGTCGAACGGCGCCGGCGGCACCTCGGCGGTGCAGGCGATCATCGCCACGGCGGTGTTGGTGGCGTCGTAGGCGACGTACGGCGCCGTGGCGAACGGGTTGGGGCCACCGGGCTCGGCCGAGGAGCACCAGTCCGACCCCGGAGCCGACGCCGAGTCCCAGTCCCCCGGCACCGCGACTGTCACGTCGCGGTAGGAGACGGAGCGGACGTCGCGGACGTCGAGATCCGGTGCGGTGTCGCCGTCGGCCGCGACCGGTCCCGGCTCGTCGTCCCCACCGACGACCGCCGACAGTCCCAGGCCCGCGACGAGCACCAGGACGGCCGCCGCGGCAGCCGGCACCAGCCAGCGGCGCCGGCGCGGCGACAGGTCCAGAGGAGCAGGCTCCAGACGATCGGCCTCACGGGCCAGGGCATCGCGGAAGGCCTGCTCGGCGCGAGCGTCGCGGGGGTCGGGTGCGTCAGTCATCGGTGGACTCCAGTCGGGTGCGCAGGGCGGCGATCGCCCGGTGGACGTGCGAGCGGGCGGTGCTCTCGGGGCAGTCGAGGACGACGGCGATCTGGGCGAAGGCGAGGTCCTCGTAGAAGCGCAGCACCACGGCCGCCCGCTGCTGGGGCGGCAGCGTCTGCACGAGCTCCCACGCCCGGTCGGCGTCGGAGTGGGCCGCCGCCGGGTCCGGCGCGTGCTCGCGGACAAGCGGCTCCGGGTCGTCGACGACCACGAGGCGGCGGTCCTTGCGCCAGCGCGAGATCGACGCGTTGACGATGCTGCGACGGACGTAGGCCTCGACAGTGTCCGACCCGCGCAGCGACGCCCAGCGCGGGTAGGCCCGGCTCAGGGCCTCCTGCACCAGGTCGGCGGCGTCGGTCGGATTGCCGGTGAGCAGGTGGGCGAACCGCTGGAGCGCCGGGCCCCGAGCGAGCAGCCACGGCTCGAAGTCGGTGCTCGACCCGGGGTCGAGCCCGGCATCAGGGGAGGGTTCCTGCAGGACGTCCACACTCCCTCTACGTCGCTGACCGGACGGGCGTTGCAGCCGGCCACGATGATTTCCGACCGGGAGCCGAGTCTGCCCTGCCATGGTCATCGTGAGCGGACATCTCGTCGTCGATCCCGCAGCACGAGAGGACTACCTCGACGGCTGCCGAGACGTCGTGAGGGCGGCCCGGGAGTCGCCGGGGTGCCTCGACTTCGCCCTGTCGGCCGACCTGCTCGACCCGGCACGGATCAACATCCTCGAGCTCTGGGAGTCGCAGGCGGCCGTGGACAGCTTCCGCGGCGACGGGGTCGGCGAGGAGCAAGGGGCGGCGATCCGGTCGGCGAGCGTCCACGAGCACGACGTGGCGACCACGCGCCGACTCGCCTGACTCAGAGCTCGGAGCGCAGGTCCCACAGCAGGGGGTAATACTTCAGCGGCAGCCGGGAGCGCAGGTACGCCGACCCGCTGGAGCCGCCGGTGCCGGACTTGTCGCCGATCATCCGCTCGACCATCACGACGTGGCGGGCGCGCCAGCTGGCGGCGAGCTCGTCGTGCTGGAGCAGCGCCTCGGCGAGCGCCCAGACCGGGGCGTGCCGCGACCGGTCATGGGCCACCTCGCGCATCGACGCCGACACCTCGGCATCGGTGTCGGCGGCCAGGCCCTGGGCGCGGAGCACGACCAGGAACGCGTCCCAGAGGGTCGGCTCCGCGAGCCGCTCGCCGAGCCGACGCTGCTCGTCGGCGGTGAGACCGCGGAAGCGCTCGACGTACGACGCGTCCTTGGCGCCGGAGAGGAACTCCAGCTCTCGGAACTGCACCGACTGGAAGCCGCTGGCCGGCGCGAGCCGCTGACGGAACTCCAGGAAGTCCTGCGGGGTCATCGTCTCGAGGACGTCGACCTGCTGCACCAGCACCCGCTCGATGACGTGCACCCGCTGCAGCAGGTGCTGCGCCCACCACAGCGCCGGCTCGCCGTGGGTGCCGAGCATCGCGTCCCGCGCTGCTCCGACCTCGTGCAGCAGCTGCTGGAACCACAGCTCGTAGACCTGGTGGATGGTGATGAACAGCAGCTCGTCGTGAGCCGGGGGGTCGGACTCGAGGTGCTGGGCGTCGAGCAGCTGCGGGAGCCGCAGGTAGCTGCCGTAGGTCAGCTGGGCGCCCTGCTCACCGAAGGACACGAAGGACTCGCTCATCCCCCGAACCTACGGCCCGCGTCGTCCCCGCGGTGCGACGTGCATGATGTCGCCCATGAAGTTCCGACACGAACTGACCTACGACGCGCCGCCGGCCGACGTCTTCGCCATGCTGGCCGACCCGGCGTTCCGGGAGGCGACCTGCGCCGCCCAGGACGTGGTCTCGGCCGACGTCTCGATCACCCCGCGCGGTGCGGGCTTCGACCTGGTCATCGACCAGCAGCAGAAGACGACCGACCTGCCGGGATTCGCGCGCACGTTCGCCGGCGACTCGACCCAGGCGATCCAGCGCGAGTCCTGGTCGGACGCCACGGGCGCGACGCTGGTGATCGAGGCTCCGGGCAAGCCGACGAGCTCGTCGGGCACGATCACGCTGAGCCCGAAGGGCAGCGGCACCGTCGAGGTCGTCGAGCTCGAGATCAAGGTCAAGGTGCCGCTGATCGGCGGCAAACTGGAGAAGCTGATCGGCGAGAAGATCGCGGCCGGCATGGACGTCGAGCACACCGTGGGCTCGGCCTGGTTGAAGGGCGAGAAGTGAGCAAGCGACTGACGCACGAGATGACGTACGACGCCCCGCCGGCCCAGGTCGCGGCGATGCTCGCCGACCCGGCGTTCCGCGAGCGGGTCTGCGACTACCAGGGAGTGCTGGCCAAGACCGTGACGATCGTGCCCGAGGGCGAGGGCAAGCAGGTCACCATCGACCAGGTGCAGCGTGCCGCCGGCATCCCGTCGTTCGCGAAGAAGTTCGTCGGCGACGAGATCAACATCGTCCAGACCGAGTCGTGGGCGTCGGCGACCAAGGGCGACATCGTCGTCACCATCCCGGGCAAGCCCGGCGACATGACCGGCACCGTCTCCCTCAAGGAGTCGGGCGGGGGCACCGTCGAGACCGTCGACCTCACCATCAAGGTCGGCATCCCGCTGGTCGGCGGCAAGATCGAGAGCCTCATCTCCGAACTGCTGCTCAAGGCGCTGAAGGCCGAGAACAAGGTCGGGCGCGACTACCTGTCCGCCTGAGACCCCGGGTCGGCCTCGTCGGCTACAGCGTCCTGGCGGCGCCGGTGCCAGATCACGCCGCCGAGCACCAGGAACGGCCCGAAGGCGAGCACCAGCGTGAGGAGCTGCTCGTGAGGGTGCAGCGACCCCAGGTGCAGGGCGACGACCGGGGCGCTCATCCCATGTAGGGGTAGCGGTAGTCGGTCGGCGGCACGAACGTCTCCTTGATCGAGCGAGGCGAGGTCCAGCGCAGCAGGTTGCTCGCCGCACCCGCCTTGTCGTTGGTGCCGCTCGCGCGACCGCCACCGAAGGGCTGCTGCCCGACGACCGCACCGGTCGGCTTGTCGTTGATGTAGAAGTTGCCGGCGGCGAAGCGCAGCGTCATCCGCGCCCACCGGATCGCGGCCCGGTCCTGGGCGATGATCGCGCCGGTCAGGGCGTAGGACGCGATCGACTCCATCTCGGTCACGACGCGCTCGAAGTCCACGTCGTCGTAGACGTGCACCGCCAGGATCGGCCCGAAGTACTCGGTGGTGAACATCTCGTCGGTCGGGTCGGTCGAGACGACCACCGTGGGGCGCACGAACCAACCGACCGAGTCGTCGTAGCGACCACCGGCGACGATGTCGAGGTGCGGCGTCCGGCGAGCACGCTCGATCGCCGCGACGTGCTTGGCGTAGGCCCGCTCGTCGATCACCGCGCCCATGAAGTGCGACAGGTCGGTCGGGTCGCCCATCGAGATGCCCTCGACCTCGGCGACGAGGTCGTCGGCGATCTGCTCCCACACCGAGCGGGCGACGTAGGCCCTCGACGCGGCCGAGCACTTCTGACCCTGGAACTCGAAGGACCCGCGGATCAGCGCCGTGCGCACCACGTCGGGGTCGGCCGACGGGTGCGCGACCACGAAGTCCTTGCCGCCGGTCTCGCCCACGATGCGCGGGTAGGAGCGGTACGACGCGATCTGCTCGCCCACCGAGCGCCACAGGTGCTGGAAGGTCGGCGTCGAGCCGGTGAAGTGGATGCCGGCGAGGTCGCGGTGTCCGAGGGCGACGTCGCTGACGGCGAGACCGTCGCCGGGCAGCATGTTGATCACGCCCGGCGGCATGCCGGCCTCCTCGAGGAGCTCCATCGTCAGGGACGCGGCGAGCTGTTGGGTCGGGGACGGCTTCCAGACGACCGTGTTGCCCATCAGTGCGGGGGCGGTCGGGAGGTTGCCCGCGATGGCGGTGAAGTTGAACGGCGTGATGGCGTAGACGAAGCCTTCGAGCGGCCGATGGTCGGTGCGATTCCAGACGCCGGGGCTGTTGGCGATCGGCTGCTCGGTGAGGATCTGCTTGGCGTAGTGCACGTTGAAGCGCCAGAAGTCGATCAGCTCGCACGCACTGTCGATCTCGGCCTGGAACGCCGTCTTCGACTGCCCCAGCACCGTCGCGGCGTTGAGCCGCTGCCGCCACGGTCCGGCGAGGAGGTCGGCCGCCTTGAGCAGGATCGCGCAGCGCTCGTCGACGGGCATCGCGCGCCAGTCGGCCGCAGCACCGAGCGCGGCATCGACGCCGCGCTGCGCGTCCACTCGGGTCGCGTTGCGCAGCACGCCGAGCACGTGCTGGTGGTCGTGGGGCTGCACGACCCGCATCTCCTCGCCACCGGCCGTGACCTGCTCGCCGCCGATGTGCGCGGGCAGGGGGCGCACGTCGGCCTCGAGCACCTCGATCTCGCGCAGCAGCGCGGCGCGCTCGGGCGAGCCCGGCGCGTAGTGCAGGGTCGGCTCGTTGACGGGCACGGGCGGGAAGCTGATGGCGTCCATGTCAGCGAGGGTAACCACCGCCGGCGCGGCGGCCGAACCTCACGCGAGCAGGTGCGGGATCTCCTGTGCTGCGTACCACCCCAGGTCATCGTCGGGCTCGGCCCCGGGCTCGGTGTCGACGTGCACGGCGACCACCTGGCGCATCGTCGCAGCCGGCCCCACGGTGTCCACCTCGACCACGACCACGACCCGGCGCCCGTCGCTGCCGCCGAGGTCGGCCGAGGCGACGGCCGCGTCGATGAGAGCGGAGTACTCCGCCTCTTCCGACTCGTCGAGCGCCGTCACGGCACCGGTCGTCGGGACACTGCCGTCGGCGTCGTACGTCGCCAGCAGCTCGTACGTCGCAGGCACGTAGGCGCGCACGCTCACGACGGCTTCCGGCTGCGCGAGGCGCCCGGCTTCTTGCGTCCACGCGGCACCCGCGGCCGGGCGCCGGTCACCGTGTCGAGCAGCTCGTCGAGCGCCTCGGCGAGGCACTGGCCGAGCACGTCGACGTCGGGCACGTGGTCACGGTCGGCGGTGATCCCGTAGGTCACGCCCCCGTCGTACGACGTGACGCCGATGGCGAGCGAGTGACCCGGCAGCAGCGGCGGCACCGGATAGGTGGACAGCATCCGCGCCCCGGCGGCGTACAACGGCGACTGCGGGCCCGGCACGTTGGTCACGGTCAGCTGGAAGCCGCGACGGGTCTCGGAGGCGGCCAGCCGCGAGCCGACGGCGTGGAAGGTCGTCGGCGCGAACCCGGCGATGCCGGCCAGGCGGTTGGCTGCGACACCGCGCCCCGTGTCCTTGTGGGCCTTGAAGGAGTAGGAGACCTGGTGCAGCCGCACGACCGCGCTCGCCTCGCCGATCGGGAGGTCCACGAAGTGCGCCGCGATCTGGCTGCCCAGCGACGTCGCCTCGAGCTCGCGGTCGATCACCGAGACCGGCACGAGTGCGCGCACCTGACGCAGGCCCGACAGCGACTCGTCGCGGGTCATCAGCCAGCCGCGCAGACCGCCGGTGATGGTCGCGAGGATGACGTCGTTGACCGTGCCGCCGTGCACGTCGCGGATCCGGCGGTAGTCCTCCAGGCAGGTCGGCACGGAGATGACGCTGCGCTGCTGGGAGTGCGGTGCGCTGATCGCGGTCGCCTTCTCCCCGCGACGGCCGGTCAGGCCGTTGACGACCCGCCCGACTCGACTGGTCGCGTGGTCGGCGGTGCGCACCAGCGCCCCGCCCAGCCCGCGCGCCGTGTCGACCACGCTGTCGGGTTGCTCGACCACGCCGCGCAGCGCGCCGACCAGCAGCGTGGCGCCGGAGGGCAGCCGATGGGGCAGCCACTCGTCACCGCCGAGGATCTTCGGCTCCCGGGTCTTGTCGAGCAGGATCTGTCCGAGGTCGACGGTCTCGACGCCGTCGACCAGCACCTGGTGGGCCTTGTAGAGCAGCGCGACCTGCCCGCCCGCGAGCCCCTCGACGAAGTAGATCTCCCACAACGGCTTGCTGCGGTCGAGCGGGCGCGACACGATCCGCGCGACGAGGTCGCGCAGCTGGTCGGGGCTGCCGGGACGCGGCAGGGCCGAGCGGCGGACGTGGTAGCCCAGGTCGAACGCCGGGTCGTCGACCCACACCGGGTTGGCGAGATGTCCCGGGATGGCCTGCAGTCGCTGGCGATAGCGCGGCACGAAGGAGATCCGGTCGCTGATCAGCTCGACGAGCCGGTCGTAGTCGAAGCCCGAGTCGGCAGGGTCGAAGATCTCGACCGTCGCGTTGTGCATCGGCGTCGAAGTCGACTCGGCGGCCAGGAAGGCGAGGTCGCGCGGCCGCAGTCGCTGGCTCATCGTCGTCGTCCTTCCTGATCTCGTGCCTGGTCCGTCGGGCCTCGGGCGGATCGCACCCGGACCCGCGGGTCGGGCTCTTGCTCGTCATGGGATTCTGTCAGAGGTGTCGACCACCACCCACCACCCTCCAGACGAAGGACTCAGCATGCGTCGGATCCTGGCCACCACCGCCTCCCTGATCTGCCTGCTCGCTCTCGCGGCGTGCGGCGACGAGGACACTCCCGCCAGCGGCTCGAGCGACCCGGTCACCATCGAAGTCACCTTCTCCGACGGCACCGTCACGCCGCAGGGCGAGCGGGTCGAGGTCGAGACCGGCCAGGACGTCGAGCTGCAGATCACCGCCGACGAGCCGGGCGAGATCCACGTCCACTCCACGCCCGAGCAGGAGCTCGAGTACGCCGCCGGCGAGTCCACGCTGACCATCGCGAACCTCGACGCCCCCGGTGTCGTCGACGTCGAGTCGCACACGCTCGACCAGGTCATCGTCCAGCTCGAGGTCTCCTGACGTGTCGCTCGTCGCGGTCGTCGCTCAGACGACCTCCGCTCACGGGATCGGCGGGGCCAAGGACCTCCCGATCTCGCCCGAGCTGGCGATCGCCGGTGCCGTCGCCGCACTGACCGTCTCCTTCACCGTCCTCGCGGTCGCCTGGCGCACCCCGCGCTTCGACGAGGCGACCAGCGGACTCCCCTCGAGCGGTCTGACCAGGCTGGTCGACTCCACGGCGTGGCGTCTGGGTTGGCGCGTCGTCGGCTTCGCGATCTTCGCGTGGGCGATGTTCGCGGCCGTCGCCGGCCAGGACCTGCTGACCAACCCGTTCTTCGGGATGTTCTACGTCTGGTGGTGGGTCGGCCTGGTGCCCCTCTCGCTCTTCCTCGGGCCTGTCTGGAAGGCCCTCAGCCCGGTCCGCACCATCAACGCCGCCTTCGCCAAGATCTCCGGCAGCGACCCGGAGGTCGGGGTGTTCACCTACCCCGAGCGGCTCGGACACTGGCCCGCAGCCGTCGGGTTGTTCGCGTTCGTCTGGCTCGAGCTGGTCTACCCGTTCTCCACCGAGCTCGGACCGGTGCGACTCTGGGCGGCGGCGTACCTCGCCGTGATGCTGCTCGGCGGGGCGTTGTTCGGCAACGTCTTCTACGAGCGGGCCGACCCGTTCGAGGTCTACTCCTCGCTCGTCGCGAAGATGTCGCCCTGGGGACGTCGTGACGGCCAGGTCGTCATCCGCAACCCCCTCGCCAATCTCGACACCGTCGTGGCCCGCCCCGGGCTGGTCGCCGTCGTGGCGGTGCTCTTCGGCAGCACCGGCTTCGACTCCTTCAAGGACTCGCAGCGCTGGGTGAAGTTCGTGCAGGGCAACGACTTCATCGTGTCGCACTCATGGGCCGACGACCTGGCCGACAACATCGCGCTGCTGGTCTTCTGCGCCGGGGTCGGCCTGATCTTCGCGATCGGCACCATGGCGACGGGCGTGTCCTCCGGCGAGCGCCGGATCAGCCTGCCGAACAAGTTCGCGCACTCGGTGGTGCCAATCATCGTGGGCTACATCGTCGCGCACTACCTGTCGTACCTCATCGAGGTCGGGCAGGACACCCTGATCAAGGCCAGCGACCCCCTCAGCGACGGGTCCAACTACCTCGGCACAGGCGACTGGAGCGTCAACTACTGGCTCTCCTACCACCCGACGCTGCTGGCCAACATCAAGGTCGGCGCCGTCGTGCTCGGTCACGTGCTCGGCGTGATCTCGGCCCACGACCGGGCGATCAAGCTGCTCCCGCAGCGCCATCAGCTCACGGGTCAGCTGCCGCTGCTGGTGGCGATGGTGGCCTTCACCGTCGGCGGGCTCTACCTGCTCTTCGCGGCCTGATCCGACCGGCCGCGCCCGCGGTCTCCGGCGCCAGAGCATCGACCACCGAGGAGATCGCTCGAGCCAGGCTGGAGTCCGGCGACTCCACGAGCGTCCGGCCGGCGACCAGGGCGCGGTCGACGCCTGGCCGGTCCTCGGGCAGGACGTGCAGCCCCACGGGGCGACCGAAGCCCTGCACCATCGAGAGCACGTCCGCCTCGGACCAGCCCAGGGTCGGTCGCATCCGGTTGACCACGACGCGCACCGAGCCCGGCACCCCGAGCTCCTCGAGCTCGACGAGTCCGCGAGCCAGGCGCGCGATTCCTACGGGGTCGGGCGTGCCGACGACCAGCACGTCGTCGGCCGCCCCCAGCGCCGAGATCGTCAGGTCGTTGCGTCCAGGGCGCCCGCTCAGCTCGGCGGCGAGGTCGGCCTCCAGGCTGAAGCCGGTGTCGACCACGACCCGACCCCGCTCGGCGAGCGCCGCGACCAGCTCCTCCAGTGCGCCCGGCCGGACCTCGACCCAGCGCTCCGCGCGCGGCAGACCGGTGACCACCTGGAGGTGGGCGCTCAGCTGGCGCAGGGTCGAGGACACGGCCTCGGTCAACGAACCGGCTGACGCCAGACGAGCCGCGGCGAGCAGGCCGGAGACCTCGTCGAGGATGCCGAGCTGCTGAGCCACGGCACCGCCGTAGGGGTCGGCGTCGATCAGCACCGTCGCCGTCTGACGGCGGGCGAGCTCGGCGGCGATGGCGCCGGCGACGGTGGTGCGACCCGGAGCCCCGGCGGCGCCCCAGACCACGGTCACCCGGCCCCGGGGCGATGAGGCAGGCTCCTCACCGAGCACGGACAGGAGCGGGGCGGGCGGGGCGGCTGCCCGGGCGGCGGCGAGCACGGCCTCGGCCAGGCTCTCGAGTCGCGACTCCGGGACGAGAGCGTCGAGTCCGATCCGGGTGGCCCGCAGGTGCGCCTGCTCGGGCGCGACCTTGGTCGGCACGATCGCGACCGGACGGACCCCGTGGCGGCGCAGGTGCTCGACGGCCCCCTGGTCGAGCCCGTGGGCGTCGAGCGCGGTGACCGCGACCTCGGCCTGCCCCGCCGCGGCGGTCGCGAGGAGGTCGTCGACGTCGACGCACCGCTTGAGGACCACCACGTCGGGGCGCGTGTGCAGAAGCTGCAGGGCCGGTGACTCCCAGGCTGCCCCCGCCGCCACCACGAGCACGACGACCGGTCCGGAGCCCATCGGCTCAGCCCCGCCGGACCACGGTGATCACGGGCGTGTCGAGCGAGCCGAGCAGCGCGAAGAAGTCCGCCGCGCCCTCCTCCGGCACGGCCAGCACGAGGCGCCGCTTGCCGCTCACGCCGAACCCCTCGTCGGGGGTCTGCGCATCGAGCACGGTCACCTCGGCCAGGGCCGGCCCGGCGGCGGGCGCACCGCGCGCACCAGCCGCCCCGACCAGATAGACGTCGACGACGGAGCCGGCGCCGACCGACGACGGGACCTGCTCGGGGTCGACCGCGATCGGCACCTCCACGGTGTCCGATCCCGCGCCGTCGCCCGTCGCCGCCCACGGCAGGAGCTCGCCGGCGCCGACGCCTCGCACGAGGGTCAGGTCGGCGGGCAGGACGTCGGCCACGGCGACGTACGTCGCGAGGTCGGCACCGTCGGCGAAGCGGCCGTCACGGGCGACCAGGTCGGCCTGGTCGAGCGGCTGGCCGGGCGCGAGGTCGGAGCCGGCGGCCCACACCGCGACCGTGTCGTCGGCCGAGGCGAGCACCCGGGACCCGGCCACGACCGAGCCGACGACGAGCAGCACCCCCACCCACAGCCGAGGGTCGCGCCACCCGGGGGTGCGGGCGCGCACCGCCGGTGCGACACCGGTGCCGTCGCGTCCGATCTGGCTCATCTCGACATGATGACGCGGATCGCCGGGTGGGAAACCTGCTCCTCCACAGGCTCCGGGTCGCTGCCACCGCGAGGGGGTCGGAGTGGGACCATGGAGCCATGGCCGGATCTCCGCGATTCCTGACGCTCGCCGACGTGGCGGAGGTGCTCAGCACCTCGAGCGCCCAGGTCTACGCCCTGGTGCGCCGGGGCGAGCTGCCCGCGATCAAGATCGGTGGCCGGGGTCAGTGGCGCGTCGAGTCGACCCAGCTGGAGGACTACATCCAGCGGATGTACGCCGAGACGCGCACCTTCGTCGACGAGCACCCCTACGTCGAGGCGGCCGAGCGTCCCGAGGACTGACTCGCGGGGCCCTGTGACGTCATACGGACGGGATGTCCCCTTGTGGCAGACGTATGACGTCCCGGGGCGGGTGGGCGGGTTCAGCCGACCTGAGGTCGCAGGGTGATGGAGATGGTGCGCTCGTCGCCCCCGCGCAGGACGGTGAAGTCGAGCGTCTCGCCGGGCTGGTGGGTCCGGATCGCGACGATCAGGGAGATGCCGTCGGTCACCCGCTGCCCCTCGACCGCGGTGATCACGTCGCCCTCCTCGAGCCCGGCCTCCTCGGCGGCGCTGTCGGCGGTGACCTCCTTGATCACCGCGCCGTCGCCGGTGTCCTGGCCCCCGGTCTGCACCTGGGCGCCGATCACCGGGTAGCGCGCCTCGCCCGTGCGCAGGATCTGGTCGGCGGTGACCTTGACCTGCTCGATCGGGATGGCGAACCCGACGCCGATGTTGCCCGACTCCCCGCCGGAGCTGCCCGTCGTGGCGATCGCGGAGTTGACCCCGACGACCTGACCGAGCAGGTTGACCAGCGGTCCGCCGGAGTTGCCGGGGTTGATCGCGGCGTCGGTCTGCACGGCGTTGATGTACGACGAGTCGTTGGCCGAGTCGCCCGTGGTGACCGGTCGCTGCAGCGCGCTCACGATGCCGGCGGTCACCGTCGAGGTCAGACCCAGCGGCGAGCCGAACGCGACGACCGTCTCGCCGACGCGCAGCGCGCTGGACGCCCCGAGGGACGCCGGCTGGAGACCGGTGGCGTCCTCGGCGTAGAGCACGGCCAGGTCGTAGACGGGGCTGCGGCCGACGACCGTGGCGTCGTAGCGGTTGCCGTCCTGGTCGACGATCTCGATCGGACCGTCGTCGGCGGCCGCCTCGGCGACCACGTGGTTGTTCGTGATGATGTGGCCCTGGCGGTCGAGGACGAATCCGGAGCCGGTCGCGCCGCCGTCCTGGCCGTCGTACTCCGCGGAGATCTGCACCGTGCTGGGCAGCAGGGTGGCCGCGACGTTGGCGATGGTGCCGTCGGCGGCCTTCAGGGGCGCCGCGGTGACGGTGTCGACCCCGGCGAGCCCGCCGCTGACGGACCCGGCGGCCGGGTCGTCGTCGCTGATCCGGTCGTAGGCGACAGCGCCGGCGAGCCCGCCGACCACCCCCACGACGAGGGCG
>WLIH01000080.1 GCA_009702305.1 Actinomycetota bacterium
CGGACGCCGCTTCGGGTCCGAGTTCGCCAACGCCGTCAGGTCGAACAGGTCGAGCACAGCCAACGCGGTCCGGTCGATCGGGTACGCCCACCCCGCCATCGCGGCGTACACCGCCGACGACGGGTCAGCCATCAGGATCCGCACCAGCCGCCCCAGCTCGGGGACGCTGACCGCGACACCCACGTCGCGCAGGCCCATCTGGAACCGGTGACGCAGGTCGTACTCGACTGCCCCTCGGTGCTCTGAGATCAGACCGAGGAGCGCCGGGATTCCCCCAGCCACGCACCCACCACCGCGATCATCTCTGCAGTCGGCAACGAGCGCAGCGCAGCCAGCGCAGCCGGGTCAGGCTTGCACGCCTCGAGCGAGGCGAACCCCAACGTCATCTGCGCCATCTCGTTGTCAGGCTGCATGATCGCGTCGTAGGTGAAGCGGCCAGGCACCGCCGCCGCAGCGACCTCGTCGAGCTTCGGGAGCCGGAACGTCTTCACCCGGGTCCCGGTGCCGTCCTTCGTCGCCACGGTGGCCTCGAACGTGAACGGTGCATCCGCCGGCTTCTTCCGGTCGCTCGGTTCCTTGCGGCGCACCGGCATCGCGTTCGTCGACTCCCGGTCTCCGACATCTGTCGGGCCCTCGGTCGTGGTCTCGTCGTGCTCGTTCTGCTGCTGGTCGTTCTCGGTCATGCGCGCGGTCCTCTCAAGACAGTGATGTTGGGGGGTTGGGCGCGCGGTCACGTCAGGTGGTGCAGGTGGTCCTGCCCCGGGGGACCGCGCAGTGCACCCGGGGCAGGACCAGATCAAGGGGGTGGCGGCTCAGGACTTGAGGGCCGTCATCCACGACCGCAGGTTGTAGCCCTTCGCCGTGTCGTACTCGACGTCCAGCGTGATGCCGTACCCGATCTGCTGGGTGCCGGCGAACTTGATCTCCTGCACCGACGCCACGACAGCACGCGGCGCGTAGAGCCGCATCAGCTCCGCACCGTCGATCACGTCGAGGACGTACGACGACGCCGCCCGAGCCTGCACCTTGTAGTCGAAGGTGCCCTCCGACACCGACTGCGTGACCGTGACCCCGAAGTACGCCTCGATCACCGCGAGCTTCGTCTCCACCAGCGCGACCGTGATCTGCGGCAGATCATCGGACGTGGAGCGCAGGGTGCGGACCGTCTGCCCGTCCTGCCAGATCTTGAGCTGGGTCCGGTCACCCGCGTCGGGCAGCGTCAACGAGACGCCGTCCTCCGTGATCCCGCCCAGGTCGGTGAACGCGGGCGAGATACTCGAAGCGGTCCCGGTCGGAGCGGTCGCCGCGAGCAGACCCCGCGACAGCGCGCCGGAGATCGCGACACGCACCTTAGTGGCGTCAACAGCCATGATGTGTTTCCTCTCGTGAGGGTGAGGTGCGGCTGTGCCGCGATTGCTGGCCCACCGGATCTACCGGCAGGAGAACGGGAAACAGGGGTCAGGACAGGGCGGCGCGCAGGTCGTCGCGCGACTGCCCGACGATCTGGTCCTCGGTGAAGCCCTTGGACCGGGCGAACTCGGCCCACGCCTCGAACGAGGCGTTACCGGCCGGCGCACCGACCTCGGCCGCCCGCCACCCGTTCACCACGTAGCGGTCGAGCTGGTCGGCACCCACCTCGATCCGCTGCTCGGACTCAGGGTGGGTGAGCTGGATGGGCGCCTGCTGCTGGTTCATGACGGGTTCCTCTCGACGGGGTGGAGCACAGGACAACGCGGCCGACACCGTCGGCCGAGGGTCAGGTCAGGTCGGGGTCAGGTCAGGCGACCGGCGCGCAACGTGACCTCGAAGAGCTGATACGCCGACGGGTACGCCTCACCGGCCGGCGGCTCGACCTCGTTGGGCCCCGACAGGTGCGAGACCCGGGTACACGGCCCCGACCCCGGTGCCTCCATCAGCAACGCCGACACCACAGCCGCCAGGCCACCGGCATCCGCCGATGTCAACGCGAACGTGCGCACCGACAACCGCGGCCGGTCGAACAGCGAGTCACCCAGGCCACCATCGCGGCGCACCACGACCAGGCAGTCCGGGCGCGGCGACGGCTCCGACTCACGCCGAGCCACCACCGCACCAGCGGCGTACTCCTCCGGCCGGGCCGCGAGCAGCGGCTGCAGGTACGCCACCGCCCACGCGACCGCATCGACGCGCAACGCCGCGACCGGCTGCCACGTCCCCATCAGGGACCCTCAGCGGCAGCATCGAGGGCACGCGCGAGGACCCCGTAGTTCGCCTCGACCTGATAGTCGTGCGAGCTGTCGCCAGCCACCGCGACCGAGACACCCAACGGGGTCACCTCCGTCACCAGGTGCAGCCCGTCGCGGTACGCACCCGACACCACCGGGGCCGCCGCCTGCGCCGCGGCCAGCACGTTGCCCATGCGCCGCTGCAGGTCCGCCGTGACCCCGCCGTAGTCGCCCTCACCGCGCGCCAACCGCGCCACCTCGGCGTCGTCGACCTTGACCCGCCCCATCAGGCGAACCCGATGAGTTCGACACGGGGACGCCACCGACGGATGCAGGCGTCGACATCGACGTACCCGGTCGAGTCCGGGTCGGCTGCCTTCGCCTCCTTCACCAGGGCCTTCTGTCGCTCCGCGATCTCGGCATTGCTCGACGTGGCGAGGAGGTGTTCGCGGGTGCCGAGCAGAGCCGCCTCCCGCACATCGGCGGGCGGGGTCGGCGTGTGCCCGGCCGTGTAGGTCACGCGAACGTTTCCCCGGCCCGGGTTCCATAGACCGCCTGTCGGCCACCGCAGAACCCCGCCGGGCAGCACCGCGAGAGAGGTCATGTCGACCACGGAGCCGTTGACCGTGACCGACACGAGACCCAGGACGTCAGGACGCCGCAACAGCAGCGTCTCGGCCCCCGTCCCGTCATGGGTCTCCGTGTGGCGGCGCGCGACGAACGACGTCCCGACCGCGCCCTCGATCGCAGCGACGATGACCTCTGCCGCGTCCAGACGACGCTGCACGGGGTACAGGTCGACCGACGACATCCCCGGCAACGCAGCCAGTTGCGCCAGGGTGAAGTAGTCAGGCTCTGCCATCGGTCAACCTCCCTCGTGCGTCCGGGTTCCCAGTGCGGGGCCGATCAGGTGTTGCTGAGCGGGGTGGTGCCACGACCCGATGGGGCCGAGCGCAGCGCCTTGATCTGCTCGGAGACCGCGTCCGCGCGGTCGGTCTTGCCCACGGCGTTGTAGCCGTCCCGCTCCTCCTCGAGCGCCCGCAGCCGGTCGGCACGTCGCTCGGCCGGCGAGCCCAGCGGCGCCGACACACGCTCAGCCCGCGCCGGCAGCGCCGGGTCGGGCGTGGGGTCGGGCGTGGGGTCGGGCGTGGGGTCCGGCGTGGGGTCCGGCGTGGGGTCGGTCTTCGTCTGCGTCGCCTTCGCGGCGGCGGCCTTCTTCTGTGCAGCGGTCGTCATCGGTGGTGTCCTCTCGTTCACGGGGTCATGCGCGGTCGGGACGACCGTGAGGGCGACAGCCAGGCCGCCGCCCTCACGGTCGTCATGGTGTGGCTCAGGCGAACGCGGGGGTCACCAGGCCGGTGCCGGCGACCTTCTGCGCGTGCGGGCGACGCGTGAAGGTGTAGGCGAAGTAGCCGTAGGCGACGAAGTCGACCGCGAGCTTCTTGACCTGCGACTGCTCGGCGCGCAGCAGCATCGGCGCGTTGGGGTCCTCCCACAGGTGCAGCTCGGACTGGGCGCCGAAGTAGATCTCGTCCTCGTTGGTGCCCGCTCCGAGGTTGACCGCGACGTTGTTGTCGACGATCACGACCGTGCCCGTGGGCAGGACACCACGGAAGCCCGACCCGTAGGTCTTGCCGTAGTCGAGGCCCGAGTTCTGCGCCGGGATACCCGAGGCACCGAACATCGGCCACGACGTCGTGAGCTGCGACTGCAGCCAGTACCAGCGCCGCGAGTTCATCACCGCGATGTTGTCGCCCTGGTGCTGGTTGAGCAGCGCCGCCTCGACCGCGGCCGGGGCCGCAACGAGCTTCGGGTACAGCTCCGCAGCCGTCGGCGACGCGTCGGTGTAGGCGATCGTCGAGGCGACGTTCGTGAGACCCGTCGTCGCCTGGTTCAGCAGCTTCGAGTCCAGGGTCGAGGCGTAGGCCCCGAACAGATCCTGCATCGTGGTGTCCTCGACACCGACGCCGCGCTCGAGACCCTGACGGCTGATCGTCTGCGCACCCGCGTTGGTCTGCACGTTGATCGACATCAGGGTGTCGTCGATGTCGGTCTCGTTGACCGTGTCGAACTCGGCGGCCTGCAGGTCGGTCGTGGTGCCGGTCGTGACCTTGCCGATGTAGACCGTCATCCCCGTCTCCGGCAGGTCGTGGTGGCGGCACGCGTCCGCGAACGGGCGACCGGTGCGCGCCTTCGGGGCGTAGAGGTCCGTCAGGTACTGCGGGACCACCAGGCCAGCGAACGCCGACGTGCCGGCCGCACGGTCGATCTGCTCGCCACGCTCGGCGCGCTCCTCACGCATGTGCGCGGCCAGACGCTCGTTCGACTCCGTGGCCGCAGCCCCGAAGATGAACTGCGCCGCCACGTCACGCAGGAACTGCTGCCCCGTGCGGTCGCTCTCGGTCCGGTACGTGCGCCGGTCCGAGACCTCCATCCGCTGCTCCGGGCCACCGGGCAGCGTCACCCCGGTCGGGTGGACCTCGCGGGCCAGCGCGTCGAGGGCCTCGTCGCGGCGCAGCTCCTCCTGGTACTCCGCGATCTGCGCGTTCACGCGGTCGACCTCGGTGTCGATCTCGCTCACGCGGGCGCTGAGGCGCACCACGTCGGCGGCCTCGGTCTCCGAGGGGTCGCGCGACTCGGTGACGCACGCGGCGCGCACGGCGTCGATCTTCGTACGGGCCTCGGTGCGCTCGGCCAGACGGGGCGCCAGGTCGGCGCGCAGCTTGTCGATCATCTGCTTGAGGTTCATGGGTGAACCCCTCTCTGCCCACGTTGGGGCGACGAAGTGAAGGTGGTTCAGCTCCGACAGGCGGTGGATCTCAGGGCAGGCCGTGGCGCGCCGCAAGTCCCCTTACGCGAGGGGTTGCTGTGGTGGTGCGGTGGTTCTGGTCAGCGGAGCCCGAGGAGGGCCTTCGCTGCGCGCTGGTCCGACGACAGGTCGGCCGGCAGGCCACGCCGAGTTCGCTCGGCGTGGAGCTTGTTCTCGAAGGCGCGCAGGTCGCCCTCGGTCATGTCCTCGAGTCGCGGCATCTGCTGGGCACGCAACCCCGATCCCTGCGTGTGCGGGTTCGCGCCGTAGCCGACGATCGCGACGTCGCCGCGATGGATGTCGTACTTCTCGATGTGGTACTCGGTCCAGTCCGGCGACCACGACCCCACCAGGATGCGGAACCGGAACGACATCTCGTCGATCAGCCCCGAGCGGAGCTTCGGCGCGATGTAGGCGACATCGGAGTCAGTCGCGTCCAGCGCAGGGGCATCGACATGCAGCCCCTCGACGTCGTCGACCGTGCGCTCCGACAGGGTCAGCGTGCCGTTCGTCGTCCGAGCGATGCGCCGCAGCGAGTCGTGGGCGAGCACGAACGGCACGTCGAGGTCGGCGCGCGCCAACGACTCCGCACCCGCACCGCTAGTGACCTGCTCGGAGTAGGGGCCGAACATGTCCCACATCTCGTACCCGCGGTTGTAGACCGACGCGAAGCCATCGAAGTGCAACAGCCCCGACCCGTCGTCACCGGCCGCACGGATCTCGATGCGCTCAGCCCGCACGAACGCCGCAGCACGAGACCCAGGGTCCTCCGCGCAACGCCGCTGCGAAGGCCGGTCGGCCGGCGCCGCGACACCCACGGCACGCGCCTCGGCCGCCGCCTCGAAGATCCGGTCCATGGTCGAAGTGCTCATGACGGTGTACCTCCCGTAGGTGCGGGCTGCTTGTTCGGGAACGGCTCGGCAAACTCGGCCTTCTCCTCGGGAGTGAGGGGCGGCATGTTCTCGAGGTCGAGGATCCGAGAGGGCGGCAGCCACCGGCCGTCGATGCCCAGCTTGTAGCCCTCGTACCGCGACTTGAGATCCATCCGCAGCAGCGCCGCGGTGTTCAACTTGATGTAACGCGGCCGGGGGAGCAGACCCCACGACAGTGCGTTCTCCCGGCGGATGATCGCCGGGCCGAGGTTCATGATCAAGAGCTGCAGGTTGCGCTGCGTCACGTTCGCGTAGGTGATCGATCCCGACGACGACTCCGCGTCGATCATGTCCCCGGGCACACCGAGGTAACGACACACCTCGACCACCGAGAGCTGTCGCTCCTCGATGAACTGAGACTCTGACGCCTTCGCCGAGAGCATCTTGTACTCCCAATCGTTGCCCGAGACCCACAGGTCGCCGGCACTGATCGAGGCCTTGAACGACGCCTTAGTCCGCAGCGACTCCTCCCTGTTCAGCTTCTTCGCCGTGTTCTTGAGGTGACCGCCCGGCATCGTCGCGTTTGCGAACCAGTCGGCCGCGAACTCCTGCGCCGACAGGTAGGAGTTGATCGTCATGGCCGCGTGTGCGATCGGCGACATGCCGATCGGCGACCCCGCCTTCGTGTACTGCTTCTCGTGCCAGATCTGGGCGTAGTCGTACTCGTCGCGACCGACCCGCACCTTCTGGATCTGGCGCCCCGACCCGATGAACGAGACCGTGTCCATGTCGGCCAGCTCGATCACCGACGGCAACCCTGCACCGTCGCGCGCCAGGATGATCCCGACCGTGTTGCCGACCGTGTCGAGGTCGGCCTGCGTGGAGTAGACGAACTCGTCGAACAGCATCACCGTCGATCCGCCCGGGTTCACCAGGACAGGCGGCTTCGTCTGCTCGACCTGCACGCCACCGACCTTGCGGAACACGTCGACCGGCATCGTGGAGATCAGGTCCGCGCGCAGCCGCCGGCACGCCCACACCGCCGAGTGCGCCAACGCCGCCTCGCGCGAGACCCGCCGCGACGTACGACCCGCCCGCAGCCCGGTCCGCTCAGCCAGCAACGACGACGCCGACGCCTCCCGCGACGCCGGCCCGGTGAACGGCCACGTCATCGGCGCGCACCCAGGAACGCCGCGAGCAGCACGAACCCGCCCGCCACCACGCACGCCCACCCGAGGCCCGCGATCTGGAACGCACCGAAGCTGACCAGGCCAACACCGATCACACCCTGCGCAGTGACCAACGCCGCCGCCACCCAGGCCCGCGCCGTCGTCGCGACACCCATGAACTTCGATCGCCGCATCAGGCCCTCCTCACAGGAAGCTGTCTTCCACGTCGTAGTCGTCTTGCAGGACCAGGCGAGCCACCGCCACCGAGGCCGACACCAGCGGCGAGAGCGCGATCTTCGGGTCACGCCGATCCCAGTGCTGCAGGTCCCCGACGAACCGGGTCCGCGACGTGCGGACTGCCGCGTCCAGCTCGGGCTGACCGAGGTGGAGCACCGCGCCCTTGCGGACCGTGGTCTGGAACGAGCCGCACGCCCGACCCAAATCGGTGTTCGACAGCAGCACCACCGACACACCCGCGGCCTCGAGGTCCGGGGCGAGCATCGCCGCCGACGGCGTCAACGCCACCTCTAGCAGCGTGCGGACCTCGTCCAGCGCTACGACCTGATCGACCACCCACGGCACCGTCGCCCGGTGATCCACCATCACCAGCGCCCGACCCGACTCCTCGTCGTTGGCCGCGACACCGATCGTCGATGCGGACAGGTCCGGCTCCACGTCGACCACCACCACAGCCGACCCCGGCGCAGCCGCCTTGCCACGAAGCTGCGCCCAGGTCGACATCTCGATGACCCCGGTGCGCGCGGTCGCCGGGTCGCCCCACCAGCCGTACCGCTCGCGAGCGAACTTCGCAGGCGACATCAGCTTCCGCTCGCGCCGAACTTCGGCGATGTTCAGCCGACCCGACGTCAGCGCCGGGTTCGTCGCGTAGGCGATCGACTCGTCGTTCACATCGGGCATCGGCCCATCCGGCACACCCCAGTCGAAACAGCACAGGTCCGGGTCCGCGTCGTTGATCGCGTCCGTTCGGACTCGCCGTGCCACCTCGCCCTTCGCCGCGTCCTGCTTGTCCGGGTCCGGCGGCGTCCCGGTCAGGATCACCATCGGGTTGCCCGAGGGTGCAGCCGAGATCGTCGGCAACAGCGCCGCCTGCTCGTCGTCGGTCAGATCCTGGTCCTCGTCGCACACAAGCACGTCGACCGTGAACCCCCGACCCGACCCGGACGATCGGGCGATGAACTCGATGGAGCCGCCACCCGTGCACCCGCAGCCCTGGTTGCCGTGACCGAACTCCGCGCAGTCGCCCGCGTGGAGGAAGATCGCCTCCTGGCCGTTGGTCTTGCGGATCTCCTTGACCAGCCGGTGCAGCTCGGGGAACTGCCGCTCGTTCTCGAAAAACGACATGATCCGGCGGAACGCCTTGCGCGCCGTCTTCACCTCGTGCGCGGTGTGCAGGAACCGCAGGCCCAGCATCACCATGCCGAACAGTTCGACG
>WLIH01000081.1 GCA_009702305.1 Actinomycetota bacterium
CTGCGTGGCGAAGAGGTCGCCGAGCCGCTTGAGCGCCGCCTCGTCGCGCGGCACGCCGACGGTGGTGCCGGTCGAGGTGACGTTGTCCGGCGCCGACGCCCACGGTCGCAGCACGAGGTTGCCCGAGGTGTGGTTGGTGATCAGCCCGGTGACCGCACGGGAGAGCACGACGGAGCGGACGTTCTGCGTCTCGGGCTCGGAGAAGGCGGCGGCGCCCTGGTAGCGCGGGTCCGCGAAGCCGGCGGTCGCATCCTCGGCGTCCGGGGCCTGGTGGGCAGCGCCCGGTCCGCCCCACCACATGCCGTAGTTGCGGTTCAGGTCGACGCCGAGGCTGAAGCCCGCGGGCGAGCTGAGCTGGAGTCCGCAGGTGCCGTCGGGGGTGTCGACGCCGTCGACGATCCGACAGTTCTTGCGCAGGTAGGCCAGGCCGGGGGTCGCGGCGGTGGCCAGGGTGGGGAGCAGGGCGCCCGTCGGGTCGAGGGGGTTGAGGATGTTGAGGTCGACGATGCCTCCGGAGGTGCGCGACAGGTCGAAGCCGTCGACGTTGACGATCGGCACCACGACGACCCGCGCCCTGCCCAGCAGGGCCGTGATCCGCCGGTCGGTGCCGAAGCCGTCGACCAGGTCGATCGCGAACTCCATCGTGTGCTCGGCCGAGGGCCACTCCCGTGCGTGGTGCAGGCCGACCATCACGAAGGTCGGCCGACCGCTCGCGGGCCGGCCGACGTCGGTGCCGATCTCGAGGCCGTGCACCTCGTGCCCGTCGAGGGTCGTGAAGGGCAGGGTCCGCAGGCGCACCAGGCCGGGGTGCTCGGTGGCCATCGCGGCCATCTCGGTCTCGTAGTCGCTCAACGTGCGGTACGCCGTGCGCCCCGACGGCAACGCGGAGCGTGCCGTGCTGGCGGCGTACGCCGCGTCGGCAGCGGCGTTGGCGGCCTCGCGCCGGACCAGGTCGTCGACGAGGACCGTCCAGGTGAGTCCGCTGGAGCGCAGGGCCGTCCGCTCGGCCGCCGTGTGCAGCAGCACCTCGCTCGTCGTGCGGCCAGAGTGCTCGGTGCGGTCGAGGCCGAGACGCTCCAGGGTGGCGAGGTCGGCGACCTCGGGCGTCGCGACCCGCACCAGCTGGGGCTGGAAGGCGGCCGGCCCGGTGTCGGCCGCGGTCGCGGGGGGTCCGCCCACGGCGGCGAAGGCGGCGGCCGCGAGGACGAGCGAGAGCGCCGCGGCGATCGGCGGGGGCAGGGTGCGACGGCGCATCGACGGGGCTCCTGTGCTCGGGTGCCGGTCCAACGGCGGGTGGGCGCCGGGGTCACGTGTGAGGTTGTGCACGACCTCGCTGCGCGTGATCTAGGGTTTGGCGGAGTCGACGACCCATCCGTCAGAGGAGCCCCGCAGTGCCTATCGCCACCCCCGAGGTCTACGCCCAGATGCTGGACGCCGCGAAGGCCGGATCCTTCGCCTTCCCGGCCATCAACGTGTCGTCCTCGCAGACGCTCAACGCCGCACTGCAGGGCTTCGCCGACGCCGGCTCCGACGGCATCATCCAGGTCTCGACCGGCGGCGCGGAATACCTCTCCGGTCCCACCATCAAGGACATGGTGGCCGGCTCGGCCGCCTTCGCGGCGTACGCCGCCGAGGTCGCGAAGAACTACCCCGTCAACGTCGCGCTGCACACCGACCACTGCCCGAAGGACAAGCTCGACGGCTTCGTCCGCCCGCTGATCGCGATCTCCGCGGAGCGGGTCGCCCGGGGCGAGCTGCCGCTCTTCCAGTCGCACATGTGGGACGGCTCGGCCGTGCCGCTGGAGGAGAACCTCGTCATCGCCGAGGAGCTGCTCGCCCAGTGCGCCGCCGCCAAGATCATCCTCGAGGTCGAGATCGGCGTCGTCGGCGGCGAGGAGGACGGCGTCGCCCACGAGATCAACGAGCAGCTCTACACGACCCCCGAGGACGCCCTTGCGACCGTCGCCGCACTCGGCACCGGCGAGAAGGGCCGCTACCTGACGGCGCTGACCTTCGGCAACGTGCACGGCGTCTACAAGCCCGGCAACGTCAAGCTGCGTCCCGAGATCCTGCGCACCGCTCAGGAGGCCGTCGTCGCCCAGCTCGGACTGGCGGCGGGCTCGAAGCCGTTCGACCTGGTCTTCCACGGGGGCTCCGGCTCCACCGCCGAGGAGATCGGTGCGGCCGTCGACTTCGGCGTCGTGAAGATGAACGTCGACACCGACACGCAGTACGCCTTCACCCGGCCGGTCGCGGCCCACATGTTCGCCAACTACGACGGCGTCCTCAAGGTCGACGGCGAGGTGGGCAACAAGAAGGCCTACGACCCGCGCGCCTGGGGCAAGGCGGCCGAGGCCGGCATGGCCGCCCGCATCGTCGAGGCCTGCGAGAACCTCCGCTCCTCCGGCCGCTCGGTCACCGCCTGACGATCGCGGCGGGTGGGTGGGGGATGATCGGGGCATGGCACCCACGGACCTGATGGCCGGACCCCCTCCCACGCGTCTGCCGGTCGACCCGGCGGCGGCCGAGCTCGCGAGCTCGAGCCCGGCCGACGTCGTACGCCGGCATCCGGACTCCCCCGTGGCGTGGGCCGCGCTCGCGGCCCAGGCGCGGCAGGCCGAGGGCGTCGACGTGGTGACCGTCTACGCCTACGCCCGGGTCGGCTACCACCGCAGCCTGGACATGCTGCGCCGCAACGGGTGGAAGGGCCACGGCCCCGTGCCGTGGGAGCACGAGCCCAACCGGGGCTTCCTGACCTGCCTCGCGCTGCTGGCCGAGGCGGCACGCGAGATCGGCGAGAGCGCCGAGTGGGACCGGTGCTCGGAGTTCCTCCGCGACTCCAGCCCGGCGGCCTACGAGGCCCTGCTCGGCTGAGACCGGTTGCGGTCGTCTCGATACACCGCCTCGCTGGCGCTCGGCGGCACTCGACGAACGAGGGGTAGGCGCGCCAGCGCCGTATCGAGACCCGGCGACCTTCGGCTGGGTCTCAGAGCTGGCCCTGGCACCAGGCGAGGTTGGCCCGGAGGCGCTCGTCGTCGGGGTGCACGTCCAGGGCACGCTGGGCGGCGGCCGCCCCCTCGGCGTACTGGCCCGTCCAGTAGCAGCTGATCGCGAGCTCGTCCCAGCAGCGCCAGGTGTAGGCACCCTCCTCGACGAAGAGGGCGTCGCTCGCCGGCCGCGGCAGCGTCGTCGCCTGCCGGGCGAAGAGCACGGCAGCGTGGTAGCGCTCGCGCGAGCGCTCGACCCGCGCCAGCTCGACGAGCGTCTCGGCGCGCCACGGGCAGGCGTCGTAGGCGCGCAGGTAGGCGTCGACGACCTCGCCCGCCGGGTGTCCGAGCCGCTCCGCGAGCAGGGCCATCTGGAGCAGGGCGAACCATCGCTCCTGGTCCCAGCCGTGGGGGTTGTCGACCCGCACGGCGTACGCCGCCAGGGACTCCACCAGGTCGCCGGCGTCGCGCAAGGACTGGCCGAGGTAGAACTGCATGCGCGCGTCGGTCGGGTCCTTCGCCAGCTGCGCCCGGATCAGCGCAGCGTCCTTGCGGTAGGTGTCCGGGTCGAGCGACCGCGCGCCGGTGTGCTCGACCCAGACCCCCGGAGCCGGGAGGTGGGCGGTGCGGGCGGGGTCGAGGGTGAGGTACTCGTGGATCGCGCCGGTCCACCGCCAGCCACTGGCGAGCCGCACCAGCGCCAGGCGGGCGTAGTGCGTGCCGGCGTAGGTGACGGGCAGGAAGTAGCCGTCGGCGTCGAGCCCGCCGAGCCCGTCGATCGGCACGTCGGTGAAGTGCTCGTCGGCATCGATCCAGACGGCGTAGTCGTCCTCGCCGGCGTACGCCGAGGTGCGCGCGAGGTCGAGCGCCTCCTGCCGGTTGTGCCCGAAGTCGACCCACGGCCGCTCGACGACCTCCCCCGGCAGCTCGCCCAGCACCCGGCGCACGACCTCCTGGGTGCCGTCGGTCGACCCCGTGTCGACGACGACCCACCAGTCGATCAGCGGCACGACGCTGCGCAGGCACCGCTCGATGACGTGCGCCTCGTCCTTGACGATCATCGTGAGTCCGACGCGGGTCATGCGGGGATCAGCCGGCCGGCGGGGTGAGCAGCTGACGCACCTTCTCCGCTCCGAGGGCGACGAAGAGCGTGGGGAGTCGCGGGCCTCGCTCGGCGGCGACCAGGAGGTCGTAGAGCAGGCCGAAGAACGCCTTCTGGTCGGCCTTGACCTCCTCGGTCGGCGGGTCGTCGAGCCCCAGACCGCGGCCGAGCTTCGGGACGCCGTAGACCAGGGTCGTGATCTCGTCGAGGTCGAGGCGGTCCGGCATCCGGTCCAGCAGATTGGCCAGCCACAGGTGCTCGTCCTCGGACAGGGCCGCCAGCCGTGCTGCGTCGGGCTCGGCCCGCACCGTGGTGCGGTCCTGCTCGGGGACGTACTCGCTCATCCAGGTCATCGCGCGCCCGAGCCGCGGCTGCAGGTCGTCGACCGAGGCGTGCTCGTGCCCGACCTCGCCGACGATGCGGGACACGAGGTCGGCGGAGCCGGCCGTCACATCGGCCACCGACGAGAGCAGGCGGAAGGGCACCACGACGGCCGGCGTCGGCAGGGTGCCGGCCGCAGCGGTCGCCGACGCACGCTCGAAGGCGAGGACCTGGGCATCGCGCTTGGCGGGGTCGCCGGCCTTGCGGCCGAGCGTGTCCCACTCGTCGTAGAGCCGGACCACCTCGGGCCCGAAGTCGACGTTGAACGCCTGCTTGGGCTGGCGTCGGACGTAGAGCCAGCGCAGGACCGGTGCCTCGAGGATCTTCAGGGCATCGGCCGCGGTCGGCACCCCGCCGCGCGAGGACGACATCTTGACCTGCCCGCCGGCCCCGACGAACGAGTACCCGACGAACGACGGCGCCCGGCCGCCGTAGATCTCCTTCACGAGCTCCTTGCCGACGGTGTACGACGACCCCGGGCTGGCGTGGTCGACGCCACCCGGCTCGAAGTCGACGCCCTCGACGACCCAGCGCATCGGCCAGTCGACCTTCCAGACCAGCTTGCCCTCATGCTCGGTGCGCAGCGTGGTGACGCCGGCGTAGGAGCAGGCGCTGCAGGTGTAGGCGAGGTCGGTGGTCTCGTCGTCGTAGGAGGTCAGCGTCGTGGTGTCGCGACCGCAGTCGCGGCAGTAGGGCTTGTAGGGGAAGCGGGCGAGGTCGCCCGCACCCTCGGCCTCCGGCTCGTCGTCGGCCACCGACTCGGCGAGCAGCGCCGCCTCCTGCTCGGACTCCGGCGCCGGAGCCGCCTTGGTGCGGTAGCGCGCCATCACCTGCTCGATCGCGTCGCGCTCGCGCACGGCGGTCAGGATCTGCTCGACGTACGCGCCGGCCCGATAGCGCTCGGTCTGCGACACCTCCTCCATCTCGACGCCCAGCTCGCGCAGCGCCTCGACGAGCGGCTGCTTGTAGTGCTCGGCCCACGAGGGGTGGCAGCCCTCCGGGTCCGGCACCCCGGACAGCGGGCGGCCGATGTGCTCGGCCCAGGAGGGGGCGATGCCGGCGGGCACCTTGCGGAAGCGGTCGTAGTCGTCCCAGCTGTGCAGGTGTCGCACCGGCAGCCCGCGACGTCGGATCTCCTCGGCGACGAAGTGCACCGTCAGGAACTCCCGCAGGTTGCCGAGGTGCACGGGACCCGACGGGCTGGCGCCCGACGCGCAGGTGATCACCCGGCCGTCGACCAGGGCCTCGACGCCGCCGGCGTGGCGGATCGCGTCGTCGGCCGCCCGCGTCACCCAGTCGGTGGGCTCCTGGTCGCCCTGCTTGCCACGGGACATGGGTGATCGGGCTCCTGGGATCGGGGGCTGGGTCGCGAGGGCGCCACGCTACCCGAGCGCGACGGCGTACGACGAAGGGCGTCGGAACCGTCCCCTGCGGCGATTCCGACGCCCTGAACGACACCGGGTGAGCGGGATCCCATCCCCCGATCGAATCCGCTGACCGATCCTCCTCAGGCCCCGAGATACCAGGGATGAGGGGCGTCGTCTCCTCGAGGATGGCACTCCCCGGACAGCCCCCGCCGAGCGCACCGGCCGTTGGCACTAACATGCCACCATGCCTCGCCAGCAGGTCCCGTCCGTGATGTCGGCCTTGGGTTTCGCCCCTGCCACCGCTCGGCTCTACGACCAGCTGCTGGTGCATTCGGGACGCGAGCTGGTCTCGGTCGCGGGGGCCCTCCTGGTGACCACCGATGAGCTCGTCAAGGAGGTCGCTCCCCTGGTGGAGCACCGCATCGTGCGCATCGAGGACGCGCGGCTGTTCATCCTGACGCCCGCCGAGACCGTGTCGGCGGTGCTCCAGGAGACGGCCTCGAGTGCGGCCCGGGCCCAGTCGCGGCTCGAGGACATCGTGCGGGCGATCCCGTTCCTCACCGCGAGCAACGCCCGGCCGCGCGATGCCGACATGCACTCCGTGGAGCCGATCGACGGCGAGATCAGCACCGGTGGCGCGCCGGCGGTGCTGCTGACCTCCTTGATCCGCGAGAGCAGCGGCGACCTGCTGTGGCTGCGCCCGGACCTCTTCCGGGTGCCGGCCGAGGACGTGATGGCGCCGATCGTCGAGCAGGCGGTCGCCGCCGGTCGTCGCTCGCGCGCGATCTATCCCGTGCGGGCCCTGACGGAGGCGCGCGACACCCTCGAGTTCCGCGCCTCGATCGGCGAGCAGATCCGGCTGCTCCCCGACGTCGTCACCCGGATGGTGGTGCTCGGCACCACCCACGTGATCCTGCCCGAGCCGCTCGGCATGCGGCACGAGCCGCGCTCGCTGGTGCGCCAACGAGGGCTGGTCGACGCGATGACCCTGTGGTTCGAGGCGATGTGGGAGCGCGCCTCGCCGCTGCCCAGCAACGCGGGCGGGATCGAGACCCGCCCCGACCTGCAGCGCTTCCTGCTCCAGCAGCTGGCCGCCGGCGCTCAGGACGAGCAGATCGCGCGACGCCTCGGCGTCAGCCTGCGCACGGTGCGCCGGCGGGTGGCCGACATGATGACCGAGCTGGGCGCCGACACCCGCTTCCAGGCCGGCGTCGAAGCCGCCCGTCGCGGCTGGATCTAGCGGATCAGGGCGTAGGCGGCAGGCTCGAGGCGCCACGTGCGCCGACGCTCGGGCCCGTAGATCTCACCGTCGGCGCTGCACCAGAACTCCTCGCCCGAGATCGACACCGTGCGCGCCCGGAGCGAGAGGACGTCGTCGCGCTCCTCGTGCCGCCCGCGCAGCAGGCCGACGGCGTACCCGAAGCGGGCGACCGGCCCGGTCGCCAGCGAGATCATCACGTCGAGGCGCCCGTCGCTGGGGTCGGCGTCGGGTGTCAGGGCCGTGCCGCCACCGACCTGCGCGCCGTTGCCGACCGCGACCATCAGCACCGGCTGGTCGACGTCGGTGACGACCTCGCCGTCGACGGTGATGCACAAGCGCACGTACGGCGGGCGGACGGCCGCCAGGGCGGCCCCGACCGGGTAGCCGAGCTTGCCGAGGTTGAGCCCGCCGACCCCGATCGAGCCGAGACGCGTCTTCCACCGGGCGCCGCGGCGGCTCGCCTGGGCGCCGGCGCCGGCGTGCACGTGGTTGACGACGACCTCGCCGACCTCGTCGAGGATCAGGTCGACCCGCTGAGGCGTGCCGTCGAGGATCAGCTGCGCCGCCTGCTCGATGTCGAGCGGGATGTCGTTGCCGCGCGCGAAGTCGTTGCCGGTGCCGAGGGGCAGCAGGCCGAGCACGGCGTCGGTCAGCTCGTGGCGCCGGTGCAGCGCGGAGACGACCGCGTGCATGCTCCCGTCGCCGCCGGCGACGACGATGCGGCGCGAGCCGGCTCGGTGCAGCACGCCATTGAGCTCGCCGGGGTCGGAGGTGGCCGCGACCTCGACCGACACGTGGGGGCGCAGCACGGCCAGGGCCCGCTCGAGGGCCTCCTCGTCAGCGGTGCCCGCGTCGCTGTTGGTGATGACGAGGAGGGGTTCCACGACTGGACCCTAACCGCTGGGACTCGGTAACCTCTGGTCGCAAGAGCCCCGGTGCACTTGCGCCGGGGTCCTTTCATTTCCCCGGTCCCGACTGTTGTCTGACCAGCGGAGGAGCGGCCATGCCCGCGATCGCGATCATCGGTGCCCAGTGGGGCGACGAAGGCAAGGGCAAGGCGACCGACCTGCTCGGCTCGAGCGTCGACTACGTCGTCAAGTTCAACGGCGGCAACAACGCCGGTCACACCGTGGTGATCCGCCAGGACGACGGCTCCGAGCAGAAGTACGCCCTGCACCTGCTGCCCAGCGGCATCCTGACGCCCGGCTGCACGCCGGTGATCGGCAACGGCGTCGTGGTCGACCTGGCCGTGCTCTTCGAGGAGATCGACGCGCTCGAGGCCCGCGGCGTCGACACCAGCCGCCTGGTCGTCAGCGCCAGCGCCCACGTCATCGCCGAGTACAACCGCACCATCGACAAGGTCACCGAGCGCTTCCTCGGCAGTCGTC
>WLIH01000082.1 GCA_009702305.1 Actinomycetota bacterium
CCGCCGCCACGGTCGTGGTCGCCAACTCCGCCTACTACGGCAAGGGCATGAAGATCGCCCCGGAGGCCGTCGTCGACGACGGGCTGCTGGACGTCGTGATCGTCGAGGCGGCCTCGCGGCTCGAGCTGACGCGCTCCTTCCCCAAGATCTACGACGGCTCGCACGTCCACGAGGACGAGGTCACCGTGCTGCGCGGTCGCCGCGTCGAGCTGAGCGCCGACGCCCGCGTGCCGGTGCCGGTCGGTGGCGACGGCGAGCCGCTCGGCACGCTGCCCGCGCTCGACTCCGCCCCGGCCGTGGTCGACGTCCGCGCCGGCGCCCTCTCGGTCATCGCCTGACCCACCGCAGCCGACCTGGGTCTCCCTCTCGTTGGTCGAGTAGGCGCGCCAGCGCCGTATCGAGGCCTGGCGACCGGGGCTGGGACCCGGCCCCGGCCCCGGCCGGGGCAGTCTCGATACACCGCCTCGCTGGCGCTCGGCGGCACTCGACCAGCGAGGGTCGCGTCGACGGGGTCTCGATGCGCCGGCACTCGACCAGCGACGCGCCTGCCGGCCTAGGAGGCGAAGGTCCAGACGAGCAGTTGGGTGTCGGCGGCCGAGACCAGCGTGCGGTCGGGCTCGCCGAGCATCTCGAAGGCGTCGCCGGCCTGCAGGGGGTCGGCCAGCGACGACCGGATCAGCGCGCCCCGGGCGACGTAGACGTGGGTGCGCGGCGCCGCCGGGACGAGCAGCTCCTGGCCGGCAGTGAGGTGCGCCACGGCGAACGCCGCGCCGCCGACCGCCACCGGCAGCGGGCTCGGCACGAGTGATCCGGGCGCGGGCTCGAGCGCCGCAACGGCGTACGACGATGCGCCGCCGCTCCGGTCGGGGCGCAGCCACACCTGCACGAAGCGGGTCGGCCCGGCGCCCTCGACCGCGATCTCGGAGTGCTCGACGCCGTCGCCGGTCGAGAGCACGGCGAGCGATCCGGCCGGCACGACGACCGGTGCGCCGGAGTCCCCGGTGTGCCGCAGCGCCCCGCTGACCACCCAGGTGACGATCTCGAGGTCGGCATGGCGGTGCGTCTCGAAGCCGGTGCCGGCGGCGAGCATGTGGTCGTCGTGGCACACCAACGGGCCGAATCCCGTGCGCTCCGGGTCGTAGTGCTCCCCGAAGGAGAACGAGTGCCGCGTCTCACGTCCCGGGGCGCGGGTCACGAAGCGGGCGGTTCCTCGGCGGATCTCGACACTCACGGGCATCATTGTGCCCGTGCCAGGAGCCTCCCCCGATCGGCCCCCGACCCCGCTGCCCCCCGGGTTCCGGTTCGGCGTGGGCTCCGCGGCGTACGCCGTCGAGGGCGCCGTCGCGCAGGACGGGCGCGGTCCGTCGATCTGGGACACCTTCGCCGCGCAGCCGGGCCGGATCGCCGACGGCAGCACCGGCGTCATCGCCGCCGACCACTACCACCGTCACGGCGAGGACGTCGAGCTGCTCGAGCGGCTCGGGGTCGGCGGCTACCGGCTCTCCCTGTCGTGGTCGAGGATCCAGCCGGACGGCGCGGGAGCGGTCAACCCGGCCGGTCTCGACTTCTACGACCGGCTCCTCGACGACCTGCTCGCGCAGGGGATCGCCCCGATGGTGACGCTCTACCACTGGGACTTGCCGCAGGCGCTCGAGGACGACGGCGGCTGGCTCAACCGCGCCACGATCGAGCACTTCGCGGCGTACGCCGCCCTGGTCGGCGAGCGCTTCAGCGACCGGGTCGAGCACTGGATCCCGGTCAACGAGCCCAACATCGCCACCGTCCTCGGCTACGGCAGCGGTCGGCACGCGCCGGGCCGGACGCTGCTCTTCGACGCGATGCCGGTGGCCCACCACCTGATGCTCGCCCACGGTCGCGCGGCCATCGCCCTGCGCGACGCCGGCGCGTCGAGCGTCGGGTGCGCCAACCACCACGCGCCGATGTGGCCGGCCAGCGACGACGAGGCCGACGTCGGAGCGACCAAGCTCTTCGACGCCCTCTGGAACGGCATGTTCCTCGAGCCGATGCTGCTGGGCCGCTACCCCGTCGACCTGCAGCCGCTGGTCGAGCCGGACCTCCACGAGGGCGACCTCGCGACGATCCGCCAGCCCCTCGACTTCTACGGCGTCAGCTACGACGGCCCGATGAAGATCGGCGCGACGGCGGAGGACTCGGAGTACCCCTTCGAGCGCTGCGAGCTGCTCGGCTACCCGCTGACCGAGTCGGGTCGCTCGGTCGTGCCCGACGCGCTGCGCGAGTGGCTGGTCGTGCTGCGGGCGCGCTTCCGGGCGGCCCTGCCGCCGATCCTCATCACCGAGTGCGGGGCGGCGTACAGCGTGAGCCCCGACGAGCACGGCGTGGTCGACGACCAGGAGCGCATCGACTTCCTGCAGGGTCACCTGCAGGCCGTCTCCGCGGCGGCTCAGCGGGGCGTCGACGTGCGCGGCTTCTATGCCGGGTCCTTGCTCGACTCCTTCGAGTGGTCGGCCGGCCTGAGTCGGCGCAGCGGGCTCGTGCACGTCGACCACGACACCCAGGCGCGCACGCCCAAGCGCTCCTTCGAGTGGTACGCCGCGCTGATCGCCGCCCAGACCCGCTCGGTCGGGTAGGGCCGTGCGGCTCGCCGTCGTTACCCTGTCCGCATGGCTGCCGTGACGAGTCCGATCGGGGACTCCGCCCCCACGTCCGCGGCCGGCGACGCCCCTGCGAAGCGGCGCGTGGTGTTCGTCGTCGGATCGGGTCGCAGCGGCACCAGCACCATGTCGGGCACGCTCCAGACACTGGGCATGCACGTGCCGCAGCCCGAGGTCAGCGCCGACGAGACCAACCCCAAGGGCTTCGGCGAGCCGCAGTGGGTGGTCGACTTCCACGACGAGCTGCTGCGTCGTTGCAACGTGCAGGTCTCCGACGCCCGGCCCTCGGCGTGGTTCGAGGCCGGCAAGCTCAACAACGTCGAGCCGTTGCGCACCCGCCTGCACACCTGGCTCGACGCACAGTTCCTCGAGGGTGGTCCCGAGTTGGTGGTCAAGGACCCGCGGCTCGCGTGGTTCCTCGGGCTGTGGCGCTCGGCCGCCCTGCGCTGCGACGCCACCCCTGCCTACGTCACGATGCTGCGCCCGGTCACCGAGGTCGTGGGCAGCAAGCAGAAGTACTACGCCGCGCCGGGCTCGGGCCGCGCGTTCGGCGAGGTCAACCGCACCGCGGCCTGGGTCAACATGATGCTGCACACCGAGCGCGCCACCCGGGGCAGCGCCCGCGCCTTCGTGCGCTACCACGACATGCTCGACGACTGGACCGTGCCGCTCTTCGACCTCGGTCAGCGCTTCGACCTCGACGCCGTCAAGTCCGCCAGCGCCAACGACATCCGCCAGGTGCACCAGTTCATCGACCCCGGCCTGCGCCGGGTGCAGCTGACCTGGGACGACGTCGACGTGCCGGCGCGGCTGCGTGAGATCGCCGAGGAGGCCTGGGTCCACCTCGACCGGCTGGCCGACCCCGACGGTGACACCCCGGTCGTGCACGAGCGGCTCGACGAGCTGCGCTCGGCGTACGCCGCGATGTACGACGAGGCCGAGGCGATGGCCCACTCCAGCGCGCTGGCCGCGCGCCGCGAGGGCGTCGCGTCGGTGCCGGTCGCGCCGCCGGCCGCCGCCGGGCATCGCACCCCCCACTGGATGCGTGCCCTGATCCCCGGGGCGGCGCGCCGCGGCGCGCGCCGGGTCTTCGCCCGCCTCCGGGGCCGGTGAGCCGGCGATGAGCCCGGTCCGCGGCGCCGACCTCGTGTGCCGGGAGGGCGATCCTGCCTACGACGTGCGCTGGCCGTGGCGCACCGAGACGCTGCCGCCGGGGCTGACCTGCGTCTTCCGGGTCCGCAACGAGGCCCGCAACCTGCCGTGGGTGCTGCCGCCGATGCTGCGTGCCGTGCAGCACGTCGTGCTGGTCGACAACGGCTCCGACGACGGCACCCCCGAGGTCGCCCTCCGGGTCGCGGAGGAGTGCGGCGCCGCCGACCGCTTCACCCTGACGGCGTACCCCTTCCAGGTCGCGCGGGCCGGCACCGAGCACCTCGCCACCGCACCCGACTCGGTGCACTCGCTGACGCACTTCTACAACTGGTCCTTCGCCCACGTGCGCACGGCCTACTCCATGAAGTGGGACGGCGACATGGTGCTGACGCCCGAGGGCGTCGGGGTGCTGGCCGACCTCTCCTGGCAGCTGCAGGACTCCAACGCCGTCGTCGCCGTGCCGCGCCACCCGCTCTCGATCGAGAGCGAGTCGGTCGCCTGGCTCGACCTGGGCTTCCGGTTCCTCGAGCCGTGGATCTACCCGATGGGCCCGGAGTTCACCTTCGTGAAGGCCTTCGAGTGGGAGGTGCGCGAGTTTCCCGAGACCTCGGAGCGGATCGTCGCGCCCGAGGGGCTGTGCGTGGAGCTGAAGTGGCTCGACCAGGACGAGTTCGCCCACTGGTCGAGCACTGTCGACTTCGACTCCTCCCGCGCGCCGCGCAAGCGCCGGGAGTGGGAGGTCTACAGCGCGCTGATGGAGGGCCGCGGCGACGCGGTGCCGGGTCTGCACCGCATCGAGGCGCCGCCGGGTGTCCACGTGGTCGACCACGTCACCCGCACCTGGCTGCCCCAGGCCGCGCGTCCCCTGGTGCGCCGCGGAGGCCGCACCGTCTGAGGTGAGCCGTCGCCATCGTGCAGCACGATCGCGACCAGGCCGGGTCAGGCGGCCGGGTCAGGCGGCCGGGCCGACCAGGGCCAGCCGGGCCGGCGACAGCGCCGGCGTACGACGGCCCAGCGCGCGGGTCGTCCAGCCGGCGTCGCGCCAGACCTCGAGGTCCAGCTTGTTGCGTCCGTCGAGCACCTGCTTGCGGCGCACGACCGCCCCGAGGGTCGCGAGGTCGACCGATCGGAACTCCGGCCACTCGGTCAGGTGCAGCACCAGGTCCGCGTCCACCGCGGCAGCGATCGCCGAGGGGGCGTAGTCGAGCGTCGGGTACGCCGCGCGCGCCGTCTCCGCGGCCGCCGGGTCGTAGACGCTCACGCGGGCGCCGCGCAGGTGCAGCTTGCCGGCGATCGAGAGCGCGGGCGAGTCGCGCACGTCGTCGCTGTCGGGCTTGAAGGCCGCGCCCCACACAGCGATCTTGGCGCGGGTGACGCTGCCGCCGAGCATCGTGGTCGCGGCCTGCAGGACGCGCTGGCGCTGGCGTTGGTTGACGTCGTCGACCTGGCGCAGGAAGGACATCGCGTCCTCGACCCCGAGTTCGCCGGCACGGTGCACGAAGGCCCGGATGTCCTTGGGCAGGCAGCCGCCGCCGAAGCCGATGCCGGCGCCGAGGAAGCGGGGGCCGATGCGCTCGTCGTGGCCGAGCGCACGAGCGAGGTCGACGACGTCGGCACCGGCCGCCTCGCAGACCTCGGAGACGGCGTTGATGAAGGAGATCTTGGTGGCCAGGAAGGCGTTGGCCGAGACCTTGACCAGCTCCGCGGTGGCGAAGTCGGTGACCACGACGGGCGACCCCGCCTCGATGCAGGGCTCGTAGAAGTCGCGCAGCGCCTGCTCGGCGCGGGCCGAGCGCACGCCCAGCACGAGCCGGTCGGGCTGCAGGGTGTCGGCGACCGCGAAGCCCTCGCGCAGGAACTCCGGGTTCCACGCCAGTTCGGCGCCGGCAGCGCTGACGACCGCGTCGAGCCGCTCGGCGGTGCCGACGGGCACGGTCGACTTGCCGATGACCAGGGTGCCGGGGCGCAGGTGGGGGGCGAGCGAGGTGACGGCCGCGTCGACGTACGACACGTCGGCGCCCAGGCTCTCGGGACGTTGGGGTGTGCCCACGCAGATGAAGTGGAGCGCACCGAAGGCACCTGCTTCGGCGAAGGAGTCGGTGAACCGCAGCCGGCCCGAAGCAACGTGCTTCGCGAGCAGCTCACCGAGGCCGGGCTCGTGGAAGGGGACCTGCCCCTGCGCGAGCAGCGCTCTCTTGCGTGGGTCGATCTCGACACCGAGGACGTCGTGACCCAGCTCGGCCATGCAGGCCGCGTGGGTGGCGCCGAGGTATCCGCATCCGATGACCGTGATCTTCACGGTCTTCAGTCAGACAGCCCCAGGTGTCATGGCGAGGGCCAGCCGGCGAACGATCTCCGTCAGGCGGGTGACACTCGTGGCGAGGTTGAGTCGCACATGGCCGGTGCTGTCGGGGTCGTAGTCGTGACCGGGAGCCAGCTGCACCCGACCGCGCGCGAGGGCGACGGCAGCCGGGTCCTCGTGGCCGTAGGCGCGCAGGTCGAGCCAGGCGAGGTACGTCGCCTCGACCGGTCGCGCCGTCGCGCGCGGCAGCTGCTCGGCGAGCAGCCGGGCGAGGAGGGTGCGCTGCTGGTCGAGCCGGGTGACCAGCGCTGCGAGCCACGGGTCGCCGTGCTCGTAGGCCGCGATCGCCGCCACGACGCCAAGCGGCGACCAGGAGTCGTTGCGCGGCGAGGGCACGCGGGTCAGCCGGTGCAGGGTGGCGTCGTCGCCGACGACCAGCTGCCCGCAGCGCAGGCCGGCGGTGTTGAACGCCTTCGACGCCGCGACCACGGCGACGGCGTGCCCGGCGGTGCCGTCGAGGGAGAGGTAGGGGGTGTGGGTCGCGCCGGGCAGCACCAGCGGCGCGTGGATCTCGTCGCTGATCACGCGGGCGCCGTGGCGCACCACCACGTCACGGATCGCCTCCAGCTCCGCGCGCGTCGGCACCGTGCCGCACGGGTTGTGCGGCGAGGTGAGCACGAGCGTGCGCGCCCCGGAGCGGAAGGCCGCGTCGAGCGCGTCGAGGTCGAGCACCGCCCGGCCGCGGTCGGAGGTGAAGGGCACCGGCAGGTGCGTGCGGCCGGTCGTGGCGGCCAGCCCCCACTGGGGTGCGTACGCCGGCACCGGGATCGCCAGCGCTGCGTCGTCGCTGAGCACGTCGATGGCCAGCCGCACCCCGGCGGTCACGTCGACCACGGGCACGACGTGATCCGGGTCGACCGACCAGGCGTGGTGGCGCAGCGCGAAGCCGGCGTACGCCTCGCCCAACGGCCCGCCGTTGATCTCTCCGGTGCCGGGGTCGCCGACCGGGTAGCCGGTCACCCCGGCGAGCACGGCCTCGGTGACGGCCTCCGCGACGACCGGCGCCAGGGCGTAGTCCATCTCCGCGACCCACGCCGGCAGCACGTCGTCGGGCACGGTGCCCCACTTGAGCACCAGCGCTCGCCGGGCCTCGGCGTCGGTGAGGTCGCGGATCACGGCCGCAGTCGGTCCGCCAGCGCGGGCAGGGTGGTGACGTCGGCCGGCGCCGGGGTCCACGGCAGCTGCAGGCTGTCGCGCCCGGGCTGGCCGGCGTAGCGCGGGATGACATGCAGGTGGAAATGGAAGACGGTCTGCCAGGCGGCTGCTCCGCAGCTGTTGACCAGGTTGACCCCGTCGGCGCCGAGACCGTCGGCCGCGACCGCCCGCTGCGCGATCCGCTGACCCATCAGCGCGCACGCGGCGAGGTCCTCGGCCGGGATGCTCAGCAGGTCCGGGGCGTGCTCCTTGGGGATGACCAGCGCATGGCCCTCCGATCCCGGGTTGATGTCCATGAACGCAAACGTGCGCTCGTCCTCGGCGACCTTCGTCGAAGGGATCCGACCCGCCACGATCGCGCAGAACACGCAGTCCTCAGCCATGCCCCCGACCCTAACGGCCCGCCCGGCGTCCACAGGCTCTCGCATGTAACGCGCTGTTCGTCGATCTTCTAGCCCGTTGTAGCGGGTCAGAAGATCGGCTAACACCGCGTTACATGGGGCGCGGGCCCCGAAAGCTGTGGAGAGTCAGCGGGCCGGGGCTCAGCGGGGGAGCAGGTCGTGCTCGTGGGCGAACACCACGATCTGCACCCGGTCGCGCAGGGCGAGCTTGCGCAGCACGGCGCCGACGTGGGTCTTGACCGTCGACTCGCTGGCGAAGACGAGACCCGCGATCTCGGTGTTCGACAGGCCGCGGGCGACGGCAGCGAAGACCTCGCGCTCCTTGTCGGTCAGCGAGAGGTACGCCGCGGGCGCGGGAGCGCGGGCCTCGAACTGGCCGACCAGCAGGCTGGAGAGGTCGGCGGGGGCGAGCACGGCGTTGCCGGCATGCACGGTGCGGATGGCGTCGCGCAGCATCAGCGGGGTGGTGTCCTTGAGCAGGAAGCCGCTCGCGCCGTAGCGGATCGCGGTGGCGGCCCGGTCGTCGAGGTTGAAGGTCGTCAGCACCACGACGCGCACCGGCGTCGTGCGCCGCGCGACGCGATCGGGCAGGAAGATCTGGCGGGTCGCCTCGACGCCGTCCATCTCGGGCATCCGGATGTCCATCAGCACCACGTCGGGGGCGAGCTCGTCGACCAGGCGCACCGCCTCGAGCCCGTCACCGGCGGTGCCGACCACCGACATGCCCTCCTGCGCGTCGACGATGACCCGGACC